>CAYUCJ010000354.1:0-3768 GCA_964443285.1 uncultured Desulfobacteraceae bacterium
GCATGGATGGTTAATACCAGCATCAACACCAAAAGTTAAGTTATTTTAATATTCAGGGATAGGCCATTCTTGTGGTGTGTATTAAGTATCTCTACCTTTTCCCCCATTACCCTTTCTCATCCTCCTTCGTATACAAAATCCCACATCTCTGACCCTTCTTCCTTGTGGAACTATTCGTTGCTTCCAAAAGCCTCAAACCAAAATGCCAATTTATTCTGCGCACCAGCTTGGAACAGTTTTCCGCTTTCACCCATACCCCAATTAATCGCCATCGGCTTATTCCCAGCAATCTTATTTAAGTAGTTAAGGACGTCCCCCATTTTCACATTATTGCACGCCTTTCCAGTCCCTTGCCTTCAAACAAAAATATGTTGCGATGGAATGCAATTTGTGGCACTTTAAAATAGGTAAATTGGCGCTAGCCTGCATTCGGAGGAGGTATCAGATGCAAAACAATCTCAGTGAGACAATAAGCAAGATGGTTCAGTCCTTACCAGAAGCCTTGCAGATGTCTGCCTTCGAGGAATTCAGGAGAATTATTGAAGAGAAAAGGCATGAAGCAGAGTGGGACAGGCAATTTGAACGAAAAAAGGAAGCCCTCGAATCAGTAGCTAGAAAGGTGAAAAAGCAAATCAAGACGGGCCAGGTCAAAGAAATGGACTATGACAGACTATGAAGTCTCAAACCGTCTCTTCTTTCTGGGAAGAATACCAGGGGTTGCCCGAACAGACAAAAAGAGCTGCAAGAAAGGCTTATCGTTTGTGGAAAGAAGACCCCTTTTATCCTTCTTTGCATTTCAAGTGCATAAACTACAAGGAAAACATCTGGTCACTGAGGATTTCTCTTGATTACCGTGCCCTTGCAATCTTCGAGGATGATATTGTCACGTGGTTTTGGATAGGTGATCACAAATCGTACGAAAGATTTTTCTAAGCCGTAGCCAGCTAGACATGAGTGGTAAGTTGAGTGTCTTCTCAAATGAGTTAACCTTCCTACAAACAATAATGACCTTAAGCCTCCCATCCGTTTGGCTTCCCAGCATCCCAGCCTCCTAGCTGTTCCGCCTTCACCCATACCCCAATTAATCGCCATCGGCTTATTCTCAGCATTAATATTAAGGATTTGAAAAAGGCCAAGAAGTTCAAGGGAAATTTATGGAAAGGAGACAATAATAATGGGGCGAGCAACCGTAGAAAAAACTATCCATGATCAACTTGCCCAATTGCCTGTTGAAAAGCAACAACAGGTCTTCGAATTCGTGCGCGCACTTTCCAGAGATGAGAGATTAGGTGTCCCGGGGCGGCGCTTGTTACGCTTTGCTGGCACAATTGATCGCAAGGATCTTATAGCTATTGAAAAAGCTGTCAACGAAGGATGTGAGCGAATAGACGCCAATGGATGGTAAATTTCTTTTAGATACGAATATCGTCATTGCGATCTTTGCAAATAATAAGTCTGCCATGACTTCTTTGGCTGACGCAAGTGAAGTGTTTGTGCCCAGTGTCACGATGGGGGAATTTTATTATGGTGCTCACAAATCAGACCGTTTTGAATTTAACATATCTCGCATCGATGAATTCGCATCATTTTCTTCTGTTCTCGGCTGCGACCTTCAAACATCACGTGCGTACGGCAAGATAAAAAATGCCTTGCGGGAGAAAGGCTGGCCAATCCCAGAAAATGATATTTGGATCGCTGCAATTGCGGTGCAATATAATCTGACACTGGTTTCACGTGATGATCATTTTAAAAGAATTGATGGGCTCCATACTAAAATTTGGTAATTACTCTCCTCTGAGACTGTACCCTCTGAGCTGTGAGCTATCAGCTCTAATCTTTCTTTCCTCTTAAAGCCCCCCCCGAAGTAATTCAATGCGGTTAACTGGTCCTGTGAAAAATGAGGACCTGACCCCTCTCACTACTCTCTCAACAATACATGATGTCAAGTTATTTAAATATTTAAGGATGTCCCCGTATCTACCGTATCTACTCTTCACCCCGTTTTTTCCTAGACTAGCCCCAGACCTAGTGTTAGAATCTGTTTCATCAAAACATAAGGTCAAAAAAGGTAGAGAAAATGAGAGATCAAAATGTGCACGGTCAGGCACTCATCGAGAAAATCCGTAGCCTTCCGCCGGAGAAGATCGGCGAGGTGGAGGACTTTGTAGACTTTCTTCGCCAGCGTACCGAGGATCGGTTCTTGACTAAGGCTGCTGCCAGACTTTCTGAAAACGCCTTCCAAAAAGTGTGGAACAATTCTGAGGATGACGATTATGACCGATTATGATTTCGGTGATGTCGTCCTCGTGCCCTTTCCTTTTACTGATCAGACAACCACGAAAAAACGTCCAGCAGTAGTGGTAAGTTCATCGGTCTATAATCAAGAGCGTCCAGACATCGTTCTTGTGGCGGTGACCAGTCAAGTGAGACCATCTGCCCTTTTCGGGGAGGTGGTGGTAACTGAATGGAAGGCTGCCGGGCTACTTAGGCCCTCCGTAATAAAACCCATCTTCGCCACAATAGAGAAAGGCCTTCTTTTGAAGAAACTCGGACGACTCGGTAAAGAAGACCACAAAGTCCTACGAGAGACCCTAAAAAAGTTACTCGGGGAATAGCAGCTCTTTTTCGTGCCCTTCGTGTTGAACAAATGTCCTGATCCTTCTCCCCCATCAATCATATTAAGGACCTCCCTATATCAACTATATCCACTCCCGCGCGCCCGAGTTGACAAAATAAATATAGTCACTATAATGGCCATAACATTATAGGAGGAGGACTATCATGCAAATCATTCAAGACTATATTCCTGTCACCAAGGCCAAGAGCCAATTCCTTGATCTGATAAGAAAAATAAAAGATTCTGACGATGCTGTGGCAATAACCAAGAATGGTGCTCCTGAAGCAGTTCTCATGAGCATGGAAAAATTCAATGGGCTTTTGGAAACTCTGGATATTCTTTCAGACGAGAAAGCCATGAAATCCATAAGGAAGTCCATCAAAGAGGCTAGTAAAGGATCTTGGATCAATTTCGATGAGGCCTTTCCCGAATGAAATTGTTCAAGATGAGATTCACGCGTGAGGCATCCCGATTACTGACAAAAATCCATCCCGAAAACAAGAGGATGATCGGAGATTCCCTCAATGGTCTCAGGGAAAACCCTTACATTGGACATCAGCTACGGGGTGAATTATCCGGCTTCCGATCACTGAAGGTTAAAAGATACCGTGTGGTGTACAATATCCGGGAAGATGAGAATGTTATCGACGTTCTCTATGTTGGTCATAGGCGAGAGGTCTACGAACAGTTTAGACTCCTGTTAGCCAAACTCCAATGACCCATCTCCTTTCGCCTCAAACCTTTATCATATGTGCTATCAGCCATAAGCTGTTAAGTTGTCCAGGTTTCTGGCCTCCCCACTTCTCAGCTTCCTTGCCTCTATGTCCTTCGTCCTCTTCGATAAAAACGCCCACATAGCACTGGGCTCGGTTTCAAGGAGGAGAACAGACGGCCGCTCAATGAACTCTTCGCGATCTTTATCATCCCTGAATATCTTACGGCGCTCTATCCCCCTGATCATGACGTGATGCAGGAGGCCGGGAGTGTCTAATCGTGCTGTTCGAGGCATGAACGCAACATACTCCCTAACAATAGTTGATGGCAAGTTATTTTACTATTTAAGGATTGTCCCCCATTTTCACATTTTCATTTTCCTAGCCTTCCAGCATCCCGCTCTTCCATATCCCCACACATAGATCATCACACCAAGC
>CAYUCJ010000355.1:0-3766 GCA_964443285.1 uncultured Desulfobacteraceae bacterium
CATGGATACGAAACAGGCCTATATGTCCAAACCCTGGCTGAAATACTACCCCGAAAGTGTACCGGAAGTGCTGGAGATTCCGGAAATATCCGTACCGGAGCTTTTTGATCAGGTGGCGGATAAATTCAAGGACAAGGCCGCGTTGATCTTTTATGGAAAAAAAATCAGCTATGGGCATCTCAAGGAGCTCATCAACCGCTTTGCCACCGGTCTTTCCCGCCACGGGGTCAAAAAGGGCGATACGGTGGCGCTTTATGTGTTGAATTGTCCCCAATACGTGATTGCCTATTTCGCCGCCCTCAAACTGGGGGCCAAGATAACGCCCATCAGTCCGGTGTATACCAGCAAAGAGGTCAAGCATCAACTCGAAGACAGCGACGCCCGAACGGTGGTCTGTCAGGACCTCCTCTATGACAACGTGGAGAAGGCTGGCGTCAAACTGGACAACGTGATCCTCACGAGCATCGGAGAGTATCTCCCCGCTATCAAAAAATGGTTCGGTAAGAGCGCCCTGGCCAAGGCTTACGGCGGCATGCACGTGCCCACCCCCGAGGAGATCAAGGGAGCCGGGCTCATTCCCTTCCAGGAACTGATTAACCAATACCCTCCCGAGCCCCCGCAGGTCGTCATCCATCCTGCAGAAGACATCGCCGTCCTCCCCTATACGGGAGGCACCACCGGCCTGCCCAAAGCGGCCATTCTCACCCATTGCAACATGATTGCGCTGCAGGCCCAGGTCATCAGTTTCTGGCCCATTTTCCAGGAGGGGAAGGAGGTGTCCATGGCCTTCCTGCCTTTTTTCCATATTTATGGGCAGGTGGTGGTGATGCTGGGCGGTCTCGCCCAGGGTTGGACGCTGGTTCTTTTCACCACACCGGATATCGACGAGATCCTCTCGGCCATATCACGCTATCAGGCCTCGGCCTTCTATGGCGTCCCCACCATGTTCGAGTACCTGAAGGACTACGAGAAGACGGATCGGGTCAACTGGAAGCGACTGAAACTCATCGTCTGTGGCGCGGACACCCTTCACGATTCCACCATTGACGCGTGGGAGAAGAGGACCGGTTCCAAGATTTTCGAAGGCTACGGCATGACCGAAACCACGGCCGTCAGCCATTCCAGCCCCGTTGACAGGCCCAAAAAGGGCTCTTTCGGTGTTCCCATTCCAGGGATGAGGGCGGCAATCATCGACCATGCGGGAACGGATTTCACGCCGATCGGTGAGGTGGGGGAATTGATCCTGAACGGTCCCAACATTATGCAGGGCTACTGGAAGCGGCCTGAAGGAACGGCCGAGACCTTCGTGGAGATCGATGGTGAAAAATGGCTGCGGACCGGAGATCTTGTCAGCATGGACGAAGAAGGATATTTTCACTTTTTTGACCGCAAACGAGACCTTATCAAATACAAAGGGTATTCCGTCTTTGCCAGGCATGTGGAGGAAGTGCTCTATCAGCACCCCAAGATCAAGGCCGCCGGGGTTGTCGGTGTGCCCGATCCCAAGGTGGGCAACGTGATCAAGGCCTATGTGGTCCTCGAGACCGACGCCAGGGGCAAGATATCCGAAGAGGAAATTATCCAATTCTGCAAAGAAAACCTGGCCCACTACAAGGTGCCGAAGATTGTCGAGCTCAGGGGTGAATTGCCCAAGACCGATGTGGGCAAGATCTCCCGCCGCGAGCTCAGGGAAGAAGCGGAGGAAGCGTGAAATGGCTGCGCCCTTCCTTGAGGTAAACTCGCTGAGCAAGGACTTCGGCGGCCTTCGCGCCGTCAACAACGTCCACTTTCATATGGAGCGAAAAGAAATCGTCGGGCTGATCGGCCCAAACGGGGCGGGCAAAACTACCCTGCTGCGTCTCATTAACGGAATCCTCAAACCCAGCGCAGGGGATGTTCTATTCAGGGGAAAGAATATCGTGGGACTCAGAACCTGGAAAATAGTGAACATGGGGATTGCTTCCACTTTCCAGAACATGAGGCCGTTCCGCCGTCTACCCATCATAGCCAATGTCATGGTTTCGTGTCTTTCACCGCGGGCCATGAAGAGGGGGGAATGGGTAAAAAGAGTCGAAGCCAAGGCCATGGATGCCCTGGAATTCGCGGGAATCTCGGATATGTCCCTGGAAAAAGCCTCCACCCTGTCTCAGGGGGATCTCAAACGGTTGGAAGTGGCCCGTGCCATCGCCACGGAACCTGAACTGCTGTTGCTCGACGAGCCCTTCGGAGGGTTGAGCCCGAGTGAGACGGATCTCATGGCCAAATCCATCAAACGGCTTCACAAGGGTGGGCGATTCGGCCGCCTGCACAGCGAAGGTCCGGCCATGATCATCGTAGAACACAAACTCCAACAGCTGATGAAGATTGTAGACCGGATTATCGTCCTCAATTTCGGTACCCTCATCGCAGACGGAATACCGCTGGATGTGGTGAACAATCCGCAAGTGATTGAGGCTTATCTCGGGGAAGGAGGCATATAGCCTTGCTGCTGGAAGTCGCCAATCTGACCGTTTGCTATGACAAGGCCATGCTCATCAACGACCTGAGCCTGAGCGTGAATGAAGGGGAGCTGGTCGGGCTTGTGGGCCCTAACGGTGCCGGAAAATCAACCCTTCTCAGGGCCATCACGGGATTGGTGGCATGGGAGCGGGAGATCACCCGGAGATCTACCCAGGGAGACATCACCCTGCAGGGAACGATCACCTTTGCCGGGGAGAGAATTGATCAGATCCCTGCCTATGAGATCACCAAGAGGGGACTGATTCATTGCCCGGAAAGGAGAAGGCCTTTCAGGGAGATGACGGTCTTGGAAAATCTTCGTGCCGGCGCTTATCTGCTTAAAGACAAACATAAGCTACAGGAAAACCTCGAAAAGGTCTACGCCTTGTTTCCCGTGCTGTACAACCGGTCGAATCAGATCTCGGGAAAGCTGTCAGGCGGTGAGCAGCAGATGCTCGCCATCGGAAGGTCGATGATGTCCGAGCCCAGGCTCCTCTGTATTGACGAACCCTCAACGGGTCTCTCCCCCAAACTGAGGAAGGATGTTTTCAAGAAAATCGCGGAAATCGGTCGGCTCGGGATCACCATGCTCCTGGTGGAACAGGAGATCGGTGCGGTCTTCGAAATGGCCGCGCGGAATTATGTCCTCTCCTCGGGGAAGATCATCGCCGAGGGTACGGGGGCCCGGTTGCTCGAAAATGAAGTCATCCGCAAGACCTACCTCGGTCTCTGATCAGATAGGATAAATTCCCGGCTGTCCCTCACCGGAAGTCTCGACGATAACGGTGGCATCAACGGCCACGTGGACCCCTTCCACCACCGCAACGGGATTGACGTCGATCTGCCCTATCTCAGGATAGGCGGAGCCCAGGTTCCCCAAGGTTGTCTCCTCCCTTCCGGGTACTGGCGCCGACCACGGCGATGGGGGACAGGTGAAAGAAGAGATCCATTTCAGCTAACCCGAGACCGCCTGGTAACCCAGTTCAAAGGCCCTTATGTTCACCTCCAGTTTGGCGCTGGAGAAGGTCTCTTGGATGGGCTTGAGGTACTTTTCGTTTTCAAGGGAAACCCAGTTGAGGCCCGCGAAGGCCCCCACCATGACCATGTTCAGCGCCTGGACGTTTCCGGCCTCTTTGGCGAGATCTGTTCCATTGACCACCCGGACCTCACGCCCCACGTGTTCCATGAGTGAGATCAGTTGATCCATGGGTGGATACGCGCTTTTTTTCTGAAGGTCGTCGAGGGGATAAAAAGGCCGGTCGTTCAT
>CAYUCJ010000356.1:0-3738 GCA_964443285.1 uncultured Desulfobacteraceae bacterium
GGTTTTTAAAACCGGAGCATCTCGAAAAGGGGAGGATCTTTTTCGACACCCACGGCGCCAAGAGTGTATTCCTGGGGCGGTTTATCCCCAGTGTGAAGGAAATCGTGCCCTTTTTTGCCGGTTGGGTGCGCATGAGACATCGGACCTTTTTCATCTGGAATGTCCTTGGCGCGATCGGTTGGGGATTTGAGTGGGTCGGAGCCGGATATGTTTTTTCTCAGTCCCTGAAACTTGCGCAGACATGGCTTTCCCGGGCGGGGTTCTTCCTGACCGGTCTTGTGGCGCTCTTCATTATTTTTTACCTGATGAAGTGGTTGGTGGCAAAAAAGGGTTCGTATTTTTGGGCCGTTTTTGTATCCTTGTGTTCTTCTCTAAGGCTGGCCATTGCGCAAAACGCGGAGATCAAGAAGCTCACCGCCCGCCACCCGGTGTTTTTCCGCTTCATGAAGGATCGTTTTGCAAGGGATTCCTTCCGGGGCCTTCCCGCAAGCGTCTTGGCGCTTGCATTTGTCTATGTATTGGCCCTTTTCGGCGGTATTATAGAAGACATCATCTCTTCCGATCCGATTGTCGGGGCGGATGTTCGCCTTGCCCACCTGCTGGTCCTATTCAGGAATCCCATCCTCACAAAGATTTTTTTCTGGGTGACGCTCCTTGGCAAATGGGAAGTGATTACGGTTTTTGCGCTTTCGCTTTTCGTTTCACTGTGGCTGCTGAACCATCGTCGCTACATCCTGCCCCTGCTCGCCGCTATCCTGGGCAGTGAAGCCTTTACGCAACTGGGGAAACTCCTTTTTCATCGTCACCGTCCCCTGTCAGCACTTTATGTGGAACGCTCTTTTTCCTTCCCCAGCGGGCATGCCACCATTGCCGTCGCTTTTTATGGTTTTTTGACCTATATCGTCATGCGCCGCGCAAAACGGTGGGAGACGAAAGTCAACATTTGTTTTGCGGGAATAGCCGTAGTGCTCCTGATCGGCTTCAGCCGTCTCTATTTGGGTGTGCACTACCTGAGCGACATATGGGCCGGCTACCTGGTCGGCGCCCTGTGGCTCATTGCCGGGATCAGTCTATGCGAGTGGCTGCGGTCCGGAGAAGCTGAGCGGAGGCCTTCTGCCGCTCCCGGCAGGGCTCGCGCCATTTCCCTTGTCCTGCTGCCTCTATCTGTGGCATTTTACGTGGGCTTCGCTGTTCAGTATAGCCCACCGATGAATTCCGCGGTGCTGCCAAAGAACATGATCATTCATCGGGCTCGGGAGATCTTTTCAGACAGCCACTTGAAATATACCGAAACGATCGTGGGCGAGAGACGCAGGCCGGTCTGTTTTGTTGTCGCGGCCGGAAACGATCGACGCTTTATCCGGGCCATGGAAGGGGCTGGCTGGCATCTGGCGGATGAGGTCGGCATATCCTCATTTGCAAGACTGCTGAAATCCAGAATATGGGCGAATCCCTATCCGGCCGCGCCGGTGACGCCGGCGTTTTGGGACACGGAGATCAATGACTACTCGTTTCGGAAAACAACCGGCCCCCATCAGGGCTCCGAACGCCATTTTGCAAGGTTTTGGAAGGCACATTACATCACTGAAGACGGCGCCCATCTGTATGTGGGTACGGTAAGTATCGCCACGCGCCTCATCGGGCGGCTGACGCACAAAACAGCCATCGACAGTGACGCTGAGCGGGAACTCCTTTTCGAGGATTTGAAAACGGCAGGGAAGATAGTGAACTCCGAGAAAATACGCCTGGAAAATCCGACGGTGATTGAAAGTTTTCTTCATGCCCGCGTTTTTACCGACGGGTTCGCCTATTTCATCCGGGTCCCGTAGCAAAGCACTGAATCAGGTCGGACCATGCCAAGTATCGGCGGTCACAATAAACCATAATATCATCGTGCTCACCTTCTGACCAGTTCCTTCACCAAATACACTTGACCGTTAAACATTGTATCGCATATCCTGTTTTAGCCTTTCCAATACTGATTTAATCGTAAAAAGTCCGTCCTTGGACTTTTTGCTGACGGAAACCGAAAAGTGTGATTTTTGCTTTCCTTACAAATCAATGGGTTACAAGGCAACCCATTGATTTGCGTGCCCGTCCATGGGCACGATGATGACTTTTACGAAGTCATCAATACTCATCGAAGGATCATTCCAATTGGGTAAAGAAAATGATTATTAGAATAATTATCGAAAGGGGACTCGTTATGAAAAAATACACAATCATCATATCACTATTTTTGATGTTAATGATGCTTTCCAATTGCGGGACGGTTTATACCACTGTCGTGGACGAGCGTAATGTGAAAACAATTGCCGGCGATACAAAAATAAAAGGTGAAATATTAGGAAAATTTATTGATGACAAAACAGTTAATGCCCTTGATATCTCCGCATCCTGCTATGAAGGACGCGTATATCTTATTGGTGAATATGAATCCACTAAGGAAAAGGAAAGAGCGGTTGAAATCGCGAAGAATACAAAAGGTGTTATATCAGTTTCTACTTATCTTGTGCCAAAGGACAAAAACAGCCCATGCGGTACAAAAGAGAATCTTGAGATAACAGCAAAGGTTAAGGCAAAGCTTGTTGGGGATAAAAACATCTGGTCCACTAACATTGACATTAAAACGATACAATGCACTGTTGTCCTTTGGGGACTTGTCGGTTCGGATGAAGAGATCAGGAAATCCGTTGAGTACGCAAAATCTGTAGATGGCGTAAAAGGTGTTAAATCTTATATTAAGGTGGCAAAATAGATTTCTCACCATCGGATGATTTGAGAGTTTACGGACACTATATACAAGAATTACACACCTCAAGAAACGTACAAAAAGGGGCCGTAAGTTGCTTTGGAACCTACGTCCCCTTTTTTTGTCCCTGGTCGCCTTCAGGTCGGTTATTCTCGACAAAGTAACGCAGGCCATGTATGGTTTAAGAACAGGATCAGGGAGAAAAAGAAGTTGAAATTCCTTCCAACTAACTGCCATTATGGTCCCAATTGCCGAGGATGACAAAAGATGTTTGACCTGGAGAGCATCGTCCGTCAGGTGAAACGGAACTGCCGGATTTCCGATTCCCATCATGCCGGGCTTTATTCGGTCTGCGGACTGGCCATGCGACTCCGGGACCTCTACAAGTGGGAAAGGGACCTGAATCCCTGGGTGGAAGAGGAACCCGGAACAGTACTTGAGTGGATCGGTGAAAAGGAAGAGGAGTGGGACGACCTGGCTGACGAAGCTTTCGGGAAGATAACCATCTCAGGCAGGGAATATGGACCTCTGGACGTCGATAGCATAAACCTTGCGCTGGAACCCCGAGGGTATTACTACGGAGCCGGATACACACACAGCCTCAAACCCAGTTTTTTTCTCGCGGTGCTTGAGGGAAAGAAAGAGATGGAGGGGCAACCGGTGTTCCTATTGGGTCATGAATTGGCCCGTGACCTGTTGACCGTTCCGGCCCTCGCTCAAAATGGCCATGTGATCATCCGGAAGGCCGCTGCAAGGCTCTTTTTCTGGGACCAGATATTCTACGTGCAAAAATCTGCGCGTCCGGCTCTTCGGTTCGCCCTCAAGGAGTATGGACTTGAGGATGATTTGAAAGCCCTTCGTCTCCATCTTGAAAGCATCCTCGAAAAGGAAATAGACCGGTACATTTACCACGAGCTGGGTGAAATCAAGGACCGGGTCTTTGATGGGAGTATCTGGCGCGAGATCATCTCCCGGTTTCCCCATAC
>CAYUCJ010000357.1:0-3708 GCA_964443285.1 uncultured Desulfobacteraceae bacterium
TGGCGCACGCTGCCGCGCGCGTCCCCGAGATCCCGCGGCGCCACGGCGCCAATGGTGTAAGGTGTCTCTTTATATGACCTGAGCAGAGCTGGAAAATGTCAACTTCTGTTACCACAAGAGAAAAACAACAGGTATCCCATCTTGAGAATAGCCAGGTAGAATAGCCTGGCATCATGCCAATCCTGGCAAACCGTCACGACCGCAATTGAACAAATTATAGCGGACCTGCTCAGGCAGCAGGAACCGCCCATGCCTTGGATCCTTCTCCCCCCCTTGGGGGGGATAAAAGGGGGGGCATGTGCTATTGATCCGGTGCGACTATATTTTCACAAATATAACGGAGAATAGCCATGCCCCACCCCATGTTGAGCATCCTATTGGATTTGGACCGAATTGCCAAGAAGAATGAGACTGGGCCTGTTGCCTGTCATTGGTGCAACAATCAAGACAATCTTATCAAATACGGCAAGTACCACAGATACGGGTTCTCCGGCCAAGGGCGCATCGAAATTCAGCGCTACCTTTGCAAACATGATCAATGCCGACGGACGTTTTCCATCCTTCCCCATCCATTCCTGCGAATCACCCGCATTACGCTGTGTATGCTCATTTCCTTACTGCAATTGTTGGATCAAAAGACCCCGATATCCCATATCGTTGAGCAATTTGGGATTCCCCGTTCAACGCTCTATTGGCTCATCGAGAAGGGACGCGATATTTTGGATTGGATCGACCAAGAGGCCCAAGGCGAAGCCAACTGGGCGCCGTCTCCATGCATGGACCCGGCGGCGCACTGGTCCGATTATATCCGCATGTTTGCCATGAAATTTTACCCGAAACGATACGCCTGCGTCTTACCAACAGAATGTATAAATTGATTATAACCAATAGATTACATAGATGGGGGGCAAACTTTTCACCAAAGGAGGTCCCCCATGGAAGACGACAGGCAAATGGACCTGGCATTGTGGCGTTACGGGATCATCAGTCCGCTTTTACACCGCGATGCCAATGACGTTCAGCTATGTGAGATGCTGATCATCGTATCTACAAACAGTTACATCCATCCCTCTGACGGTCGCCACGTCACTATATCCGCGGAAGCCATCCGTAAATGGCTATATCGGTTCAATCATGGCGGCTTGAGCGCCCTTCGCGACAAGCAGCGCACGGATAAAGGCGATCATAATGTACCAACGCCGATTATTGATGAAATGTTCGGACTCAGACAAGCCCACCCCCGGTGGACTGTGGCGCTGATCCTCCGGGAACTGGTGGTTCTCAAGCTCTGGGATGAAACCCAACCGAGCCGTTCCACGCTGTATCGCTTTGCAAGGGATAACAACCTGATGCGCGATCCTCATCTGGGCGCCGTCGAGGTGGTTCGACCCTTTGAATTTGAAAAATTCGGGCAGATGTGGACTGCGGACTTTATGCACGGCCCCAAGCTGTACATGGGCAAGAAGAAATGCAAATGTTACCTGCATGTCATCATTGACGATTGTACCCGCTATGTGGTCAGCGGCCGGTTTTATCCATCCGAGACGACCCAAAGCTTGATCAGCGAATTGATGACCGCCGTACGCCGCCATGGAATCGCACAGCGGCTGTATACGGACAATGGTTCGGCCTACAACAGCCGCCACTTGAAAATCGTTTGCGCCAATCTATCCATGCAACACCCCCGCACGCCTCCCCGCCGTCCCCAGGGCCGTTCCAAAGTGGAAAGATTCTTCCGCACGGTCCGGGAGCAGTTCCTTGCCAAACGCAAATACAAAACATTCGATGAGATCAACTCAGCCTTCATCCAATACCTCAACGACTATCATCACCGCATTCACAGCACGCTGGAATGCTCGCCCATGCAAAAACGCCTCAGTGTCGGCAGTGTTTGCCAACACGTGCCGGAAGTGGCCGATATCGAATCGCTGTTCCGCTTGAAACGCCGTTGCCGGGTCTACAATGACCAAACGATCCGTCTGCATAAAAAGGCCTTTGAGGTGCCCGGATGTCTGCCCGGCAGCCGGGTCACCATCTATTACATGCCCTGGAATCTATCCCGCGTATATTACGGGGAGGAAATGCAATTGGCAAAACCCGTGGACCTCTCCGCAAACGCTTATCGCTTTGATAACCCAAGCTTTTCTCACACCAAGGAGACGACCGATGCCCCCCAGTAACCACCAAAGCCTGGCCGACCACTTCGGCTGGAAGTTTCACCCCTTTTCAGATACCTGGCCATTGGAGAAACCGTTTTATAGCCGGCGGGACCAACGTATTGCCGATCAAAGCATGCAGCTTCTGCATCACGGAAAGAGCTTTGCCATCACCGGTCCCTCCGGAGCCGGAAAATCCACCCTCGTTCAGCATCTTTTAGCGAGCCTGGATGCCAATTACTACCACGGACTTTACATCCATTACGGCGGCTTGCAGCGAACGGCGCTGCTCAAAGCCGTTTGCGAACAACTCGGCGTGGAGACCGGTACAAGAGCCGTGCCCCTTTTGGTTAAACTGCAAAAGCACATCGGCATGATCGCAACCGGAAAGCATCCGGTCTATCCGGTGATCCTCATCGATGATGCCCAGCTGCTCGAGCGGGAGTCGTTGATGGACCTTTGCTCGCTGATTGTCTATCCGCCTAAAAAGGCAGCGGCCGCTTCACTCATTATTGTGGGAGACGATATGCTCGCCAAACAGATAACATTAACGGTAATGACACCCATCCGCACCCGCTTGACGGTAAACTTCCGAGTCGAGCCCCTGAGCGAAATTGAGACCGAAGAGTTCATCTCCTTTCGTCTCCGGTGCGCCCAGGTGCCAAAGGATCTATTTGAACCCGATGCCCTGAGCCTTCTGGCGGCACACTGTCACGGCAACCGACGGGAAATCATGAACCTGGGAACCCTGCTGCTGAGCGAAGCCTTCTATCGCAACGAAAAAACCGTAAGTGCTCAATTGTTTACCGAATGCGACCTGATCCCATAGCCTGATCTGGTGACCATCTTAAAAATACAAGGGAGGCACTGCCATGTATAATCCGGAAAAAGAGTTCGAATATGAGCAAAAGTGTGAACGTATCGCAGTGGACTTCGAAATGCTCATCCTTGATGCATTAATTGCCGCGATAGCAAGAGTGAACCATATCCTTCATGACGATGACATGGAAAACCGAAAACCATCTGCTGACAAAGAACCTTTTTAACCCAGATGAAACGGAGGTGCACGAGAGGGGACTCCGGCACCAAGGGATAATCTGGTGCGGTAGACTGCTGTCTACTATTGAAAGGGCTTGGTGATACCAGGCCCTTTCCTTTTGGCTGATGACCCCGCCTTAACGAGCTGGTGTCTCAGATAAAATATCTTGGTACTGCGTGGGCTTAATATCGTGACAATCTACACCGCTGAGAGGCTTACCGTTCAATTCATTTTCCTTAATGCCAGAGCAAGCCCTGCAGAAAGGTGCACAGCTTTCGCCATGTGCGGGCACCCACTGGGTAACAATATCGAATTTCACCTACCTTTCTGTAGCATCCCAACGATCCGGATTTAGCTGGGCACAAGCATTTTCTGGTTGGAATTAAGTAGAGTGTCCCCGAAATGCCCCTAAGCATAGCCTATCTTTCACGACGGGGTTTTAAAAATTAGAGCGCTACACTACATCGCGGGGTCTTCCTGGGTCCAGTTGACGACTGTTAATCCCGGAATTTT
>CAYUCJ010000358.1:0-3693 GCA_964443285.1 uncultured Desulfobacteraceae bacterium
GCTTCATGGCAAGAATGTGCTTGATCAACTACGCCGGGTGGAGGTGGTTGAAATCTTTGTCATCCGGGCATATGCGTTCCGCAAAAGCCCATTAAGGCCTGCCCCCGAACCCAGTTTATTCCTGAACTTGATGGGCCGTTACGGGAAATAGTTCCTGAAGTGCTGACATGAATTCATTAAGCTGCAATTCGCGCCGATAGTAAGGGCTCTCTCTCAGTCGGACCACACCCAGACGGTGAAGGGCGGAAAAATGTTCCGAGACCAGGCGCCCCGCCTCCAAAATATAAGGATGGTCTCCGTGTTGATTTCTCAATTCAAGAGCATATCTCCACTCCGTTTCTGTCGTCGTCGCAAGGATGGCGTATAAGTCCAAAGAATGGTAGCGGCCAAATTCCTTGTTGGCGTCATTGAGCCTGTCCCTGAACGCGTAGAGTTTCATCATCGAAAACGTGAATGGATGGGGCAAAAACACCTCAGCATGCCAGGGCTTGCCTGAACTGAGTTTTCCGACAAGCGTTACAGCTGAAAGGCCTTCCTCCAAGGTCGGAGCTTCGTCTACTGGATGGGCGTGAACTCCGACGGAAGGATTGGGCCGTGCACGGCGAACATCCGCTTTCACTCGGGTGCCCTGAAAACAGCTTTGTGGACCGGTAAGGATGTCTATCTTGATGTTCCCCGCACCAGTGCCCCCTGATCCGGGTTTTACAAACTGGTATTTTTCAGCGCCGGGAACGACCTGATAGCCCAGCCTGGCAATGGCCTTTGCCAGGGGTTTCAACTTCGTTGAATCGATGAGCAGCTGCGGACGGAGAAACAAGTCGAGATCATTCGTGGAACGTGGTTCCGGCCATTCCTGCAAAAGTGTGCGCATCCCCAGCTGCTTTACATGGTCGACCTTAAGAAAGATACCGAAGCCCCCGCCAATGATGAGTTTGATATCCGTACCCTCTAGCTCAAGGAGCAGATCCAGCAGTGATGTTTTTAGATCGGGTATGGTAATCATGGATGCGCTGTCCAAGGATTGTCCATGATGTATGATTTCACTTGTTCGGCGGTCTCTTGGTCACGCTTGTCGCCGGCCATCAACTCCAGATACACCTGCACGGGGGAAGCCCACCAGAAATTTTCCTCTTGCCGGCAATCAAAGTAAACCGTTTCATCCTCTGTCTCTATGAGTTCGAGGTTCGGGAAGCGATCCGACCGACTTCCCGGCAACCTTTCCATCAACATGTCCAGGCGCGGACAATAGATGGATGAGAGACCCCCTCGCTGCATCACGGCATACTGCCCAACCGATGACATCCCCGTAACCACCAGGGGGATACCTAACGCCTGTGACTCTTTGCGTAATAAATCTCGGATCGTTCCGATCTCCCCCAGAACCTTGAGACGAATCCGCTTCTTGAGGTTTGGCGGCATATAGTTCTCACTTAATTCTTGGAGAAGCTTGTCCGGTTGCAGCAGCCGAATGGTATCTTCGCGCGCTATGATCAGATCCTCTTCCAGCGTTTTCAATGCCTTCGAAACCGTGGAAAGGCTCATGGCTTTCTTGTCCCAGCGCTTCACCAGCAGGTTTCTTCGGTTGATCTCTGCGCAGACATCTTGAACGGTTTGGTAGCCGGAGCGAAAAAGGAAGACCCGTCCCACCATGGAACTGTTTTTCCGATAAATATTCTTGATCGGTGCGGAGGAAGTGAAACGGTTTTTTTCGCCGCTGCGGAATACGGAAAACACGTCCGGCACGACCACTACGCCGTTGCCGCACAGATCGATTCCACTGATTTTTTCCCGGTCCAGTACCTCCAGTTGCTGTTCACTAAGGAACGGCACGAACAGCAGAGGACGGTAGCCTTTCGGCAGTGATGATGTCTTCAGTGTGTTGAGTCCACCCTGAAATGCCTTTGGTGTCGAAAGGGATTTGCATTCTACGGCGAACTTTGCTGTTTTTTTGTCCCACAATGCCTCAACCAATGCATCGAAACGGGAGTTTCCCGCTGCTTGCGGCCCGGCTTTCAATAAGCGGAAAGAGAGCGGGGCCAGCGAAACGCTTCCCATTCGGAGCTGTTCGATCATTTCTTTCTCTGTTGGCATTTTCCTGATTCTTTCCATTTTCTTGTTCAAGAAAATAACACCTTTTAGGAAAATAGACAAGCCTTATCATACATAGGTGGCGATCAGCCGCTTTCTCTATAGGTACCTCTCGGTGAGATACCGAACATACTCATGATGGCTTGAACGCAGTTTATTTACCAGGGTGATGATGAGTTCCTGATAGGTGAGCGAATGGAACATGATCCCGTCTTCCTTTAGCACCTTGGCAAACTCCGTGACTTCACCCTGATGGCTTTTCCCTTGAATCCGGCATATCCTGTCTAAACTATGCGGGTTTTCCTCCTGCTGGAGTACCTCTGCATCCTGAAATGGTTGGGTTTCTCACCATTGCTCTTTTCTTTTGCGAAGAATGACACGTGAAGGACCTCGTTGTCCAGGACCAGGGCAAAGCAGGCAATCTTCCACTTACCCGTGCCCTCCTTTTTCCGGAAATGTGGCTGAATGATACAGGGAGGTTTTGACAGACACGGTCACACGCCAAGAGGTTTTTTGGAAAAACTGATAAAAAGGGATGTATTCACAAATCGTGGAATCGTGTCATTCTGTTAAATATCTGCGAAGGTTGCAGGGACAATTGAGTTCAAGGCCTGGATAATGAGCTGGGCGTCACGGCCCACGGTCCTGAAATCGGAAGCATTTTGAAAAGAAACGAGGAGGGAGGGGGAGATGATGTTGTGGAGACATGGGGACGGAGTAAGAAACTGGAAAATTGTTTTCTCTTGACTTTTGAGCAATTCATGACGATTATATAAGCACAAATGAGTTAACTCCACCTGCGATAGTATCGCAGGTCCGCGCCCCCGCAAGGGGGCGTTCCTTTTAAAGGACCTCCATCATGAAGTCCCACCGATTGATTTTTTACATTGACGGGTTCAACCTATATTTTGGCTTAAAATCAAGAGGATGGAAAAAGTACTACTGGTTGAATCTTCAAGAAATGTGTTCAAGGCTCACTCGGCCACACCAGAAACTTATTAAGGTCCGATACTTCACCGCCCGCATTAATCAAGCCCCTGAAGAAAAGCGACGGCGCCAGCTAACTTACCTGGAAGCGCTGGAAGCTCTCCCTTTGGTAGATATCCACTATGGCATGTATTTGGCAAGCCCTCAAACCTGCTTTAACTGTGGCCATAAGTTCATGAAACACAGTGAGAAAAAGTCAGATGTAAATATAGCCGTTAAGCTTATAACCGATGCTATGCAAGATTCATATGATTCTGCTGTTCTTATCTCAGCAGATAGTGATTTGACGCCTGCATTGGAAGCGATCAAGAGATATTTTCCAGACAAGAAGGTCTTGCTTTTCTTCCCGCCCAAAAGAAGTTCAGTGTCCCTGAAAAATGCCTGCCACGTTTATTGTGGCGTTCTTAACAAGACAACGATCTCAAAAAGCCAGCTACCTCCTACTGTGCTGAGTAAATCAGGCTATCCTCTGAAACGGCCTGCTCACTGGACATAAATCAGTGAAAATGAGAAATGCAGTCTAATACTCAGTCTCGTGGCCTTTTCGGAGGAATCCAATCGCGAGAGGCGATCAGTTAGGGAGACAATGGAGGATCATCCAGACGCTCATTTCAGCGA
>CAYUCJ010000359.1:0-3594 GCA_964443285.1 uncultured Desulfobacteraceae bacterium
ATATGATAACAGCCGAACAGAAGCCCATTGATGAGATTCGGGAAATGATCGCCCCGTACAAGCGGGTACTGGCCGCCGGGTGCGGTTCCTGCGTGGCTGAATGCGCCGCGGGCGGACAGAAAGAGACGGCCATGCTGGCCTCCACCCTGCGCATGGCTGACAAGATGGATGGTGAGGAGAGGGTGATTGATGAAATGACCGTTGATCGCCAGTGCGTGAAGGATTTCGTCCTCCTCTTCGACGATGTAATCAGTGAATACGACGCGGTCCTGTCCCTTGGATGCGGGGCGGGAGTGCAGGCGGTGGCCGACATGTATCCGGAAGTGCCCGTTATTCCCGCCTTGAACACGGAGTTTATGGGGGAGACCAAAGACCAGGGCTATTGGACGGAGTCCTGCCTGGGGTGCGGCGACTGTATGCTCTATTATTTCGGGGGCGTTTGTCCCCTTGCCCGGTGTTCGAAACACCTGCTCAACGGGCCGTGCGGAGGGTCCATGAAAGGTCAGTGCGAAGTGGATCCCGATATCCCATGCGGTTGGCAATTGATCATAGAACGGTTGGAAAAGCTGGGGGCACTGGTGCGGCTGGAGATGATATACCCGCCGAAGGACTGGTCACTGAAGCAGGGGAAGGGCCCCCGAAGGATCATAAGGGAGGATCAGCAAAAGTGAAAGACGCGAGCCGGTTGAAAAGAGTTCTCGAAGCAGGGGCGTTTGCGGTGACCGCTGAGTGTGGACCTCCTAAAGGGGCGGACCCGGGGGTGGTTCTCCAAAAGGCCGAAAAACTGAAAGGGTACGTGGACGCGGTGAATGTCACCGACAACCAGACGGCCATCGTCCGGATGTCCAGTCTTGCTGCTTGCGCCCTCTTGAAGAAGGCCGGGCTGGATCCCGTACTGCAGATGGTGGTGAGGGACCGGAACCGTATCGCGCTGCAGTCCGACATCCTCGGGGCCTCGGCTCTCGGAATCCGGAACGTCCTGTGCCTCTCCGGTGATCACCAGTGTTTCGGAAATCAGCCCCAGGCGTCCGGGGTCTTCGACCTGGATTCCATCCAGTTCGTTGAGGTGGTGAGAAAGATGCGGGACAGGGGCGTGATCCTGGGCGGGGACAACCTGGCCGCGCCACCCGATCTTTTTATCGGTGCGGCAGCCAACCCCTTTGGAGACCCCGTGGGCTTCAGGGCCGTGAGGCTTGGAAAAAAGGTCAGGGCGGGGGCCGACTTCATCCAGACCCAGTGCGTCTACAACCTGGAGCGGTTCGAAACCTGGCTGCGCATGGCCCGTGACAGGGGGCTCACGGAAAAGACGTGCATCTTAGGTGGGGTCACGCCCCTCAAGTCGGCCGGTATGGCCAGGTACATGAAAAACAAGGTCTCCGGAATGGATGTACCCGACGCATTGATCAGAAGGATGGAAGGCGTTGAAAAGGAAAAGCAGAGGGAAGAGGGGATCAGGATCTGTGTCGAAACCATCCTGCGATTGAAAGAGATGGAGGGCGTAAGGGGAGTTCATATCATGGCCATTGAATGGGAAGACGCCGTGGCGGATATCGTCGAACAGGTCGGGCTGTACCCGAGGCCGTCGCTGGGTGCGGGGTAGGGGGAGCCTTATGCCGGAAAAATATGTCATCCACACGAAGACGGCCCCTCACCGGTTTGAACCCGTTACCCGGTCCGGGGTTATTGCCTGGGAAGAAGGGTGCCTGAAGTGCGCGGTGTGTGTGAAGACCCGCTGTATCTACCATGTGTATGATCATCGCGGGCTGAACGGTCATCAGATGATTGATTCCGTCGACAACGAGTGCATGAACTGCTTCAGGTGCGTGCAGAGCTGCCCCAAGGAGCTGATCCACAAATCCGTCAATCCCGAATACAAGGCCGTCGGGGATGCCTACTGGACCCCCCATATCATCACCAGCCTGTGGTCCCAGGCGGAAACGGGAAAGATCCCGGTTTCCGGGGCCGGATATCCCGGCCCTTTCAGCGGTTCCGGCTTTGATGCCATGTGGACGGACATGTCGGAGATCGTGCGCCCCACAAGAGACGGGATTCACGGGCGGGAATATATCAGTACCGGGGTGGACATAGGAAAGAAGCCGGCCTGCATCACGTTCAATGAAGAGGGGAAAATGGGCCGGGAGTTGAGCGGGATCGTCAATATCCCCCTTCCCATCATCCTGCGGATTCCCTCTTTCGGATCCTTCACCCACGAGACGGTCAGGGGATGGGCCATGGCTGCAAAGCAACTGGCCACTCTGCTGGCTGTTCCCGGAGGGGAGGCGGGAACGGACCTGGACGACTTTGCCGGGAATTTGATACCGATTCTGAAATATCCCCCCCTTGAAGGCGCCCGGGTGTCAGGGAAATACCCGATGGTGGAAATAGAAGCGGCCTCGGCAGCCGGGGCTGCCCAAGAGGAAACGGCCGTCCCCGGAACGTTCACCGTGGTCACAATGGCCCTCGAGGAGGGGATCGAAAAAAAGGCGATGGAACTTGTAAAAAAAGGGTTTTCCGTGCTCCACCTGGAAGGGAGCAGGAACGGCACCTTTGTGGACAACCCGTCTCTGCCGCTCAAGGACGGGATCAAGGCGGTACACCTGAGACTTATCCAGGAGAACGTCCGGGATCAGGTCACCCTGCTTGCCAGCGGGGGGGTGGCCATGGCGGAGCATGTGGCCAAGGCCATGATTTGCGGTGCCGACGCGGTCTATGTGGATTTTCCCATCCTGGTGGCCCTGGAATGCCGCATGTGCCGGCGATGTGTGAAAGGGCTTTCCTGCCCGGTCCGGGTCGAGGAAGCTTCTCCCGAATGGGTGGCCCGGCGGAGCATCAATCTCATGGGGGCCTGGCACAACCAGCTTCTCGAGGTCATGGGAGCCATGGGGATCAGGGACGCGCGTCGCCTCCGGGGCGAGGCCGGGAGGGCCATGTTTTTCGAAGATCTGGATGAAAGCACGTTTGGAACCCTGGGAGAGCTGAAGGAGGGATATGAGCTTGAGTAGCAGGACGGATTTCAGATACCCCGAGGTGGTGGAAACGCCTTCCCGGTTCAGAAACCCCATCGGGAAATACCGGCTGCACCGGACGGATGACTGCATTGGTTGCGGCAGGTGTGTCGAGATATGCCCATACGGGGTTCACGTGGCGAAAAGGGGTGTGATGCTCGTTAAGCACGCTTACCGGTGTGTGGGGCTCGACTGCGTTGAGCCCTGCCACAAGGCCTGTCCCCAGGACGCCCTTTCACTCAAGCGGAACCTGGATTTCGAGGCCCTCGGGGATTTCCGGTGGACGGCGGACCTCCTGGCAAGCAACTGGCACATGGCCGAGTTCGGCCGGGTGCCGGTCGCCGGGCTCGAGTACAGGACCGGGAATTCCGGCGGAGGATTTGACAAGTTGCGCCTGATCCTGCCCAAGGGTGGATCGGGTGCTGCCCCGGAGACGGGTGAGAGGGAAGTGGACCTGTCGCTGGAATTGAATCGGCGGAATGACGGTGCCCATCGGGTCAGGATCCAGCTGCCTTTCTACGGCGGGGGGATGTCCTTCGGCTCCGTCAGCATCAGCACCATGCTCAGCCGCGCCAGGGCGGCCGAGGCC
>CAYUCJ010000360.1:0-1783 GCA_964443285.1 uncultured Desulfobacteraceae bacterium
TTTTGCCAGAGAGAGGCCCCGAGGGTAAACAAGCTCTACGAGAAGATAGAGTCTGACACGGATTTGAAATCCCGTATCAAGATGATCGGCATCGGCGCAGGCAATTCCCCTTTCGAGGTCGAGATCTTTCGAAAGAAATATGGCATTCCTTTTCCCCTTTTTCCCGACAAGGATTTTGTGGTTCACAAATGCCTGGGGGAAACCAGGACTCCCTATTTCATTGTGGTGGCCATAGGCCCCGGGAGTTCCCAGAAGGTCATTTATTCCAGGCTTGGCGGCATCTTTGATCTTGATGATTTCTTAAAAACCATCCGCAGCCGTGCGGGAATGGAATAGGGGGTGCAGAAATGAAATTACGTGGATGGTATATGCTGGCATGCATCTTGGTCTTTCCTTTTTCATCGGCCCTTGCCCAAACCCACTCCCAGGCCTACAGGAACAATATCTACGATCCCGGAATGCTGAAACCCCGCGACAGCCGGCTCAAAGTAACAGTAGGCGAAAAAGCCCCGAATTTCACCCTGCCCTCCCTTTCAGGCCAAAAGGTCTCTCTTCACAGCTTCCTTGGCAGGAAGAATGTGGTTATTTCCTTTGTGCCGGCGGCATGGACACCTGTTTGCTCCGATCAGTGGCCCGGCTACAATATCGTAAAAGATATCTTTGACTTGCATGATGCCATTCTTTTAGGCATCACCGTGGACAATATCCCGACCCTTTTTGCCTGGACCAACCAGATGGGAAAGCTCTGGTTTCCCGTTCTCTCGGATTTCTGGCCTCACGGAAAGGTGGCCAACGAGTACGGAATACTCAGATCCGACGGCGTTGCCGAAAGGGCGCTCTTCCTGATCGACAAAAAGGGCATAATCAGATACATTGATGTCCATGATATCAATAAACGACCCAGCCTGGAGGTGCTGGTCCGCGAACTCCAGAAACTTTCAAAATAGAGGCAGGAGAAAAAGGGGGAGCGCATGGTGGACGGACTTTTGAAAGTGACGGAACGGTTGATGGAACAAAGACCGCTTGCCAGGGAGATTTTGGCTGTTTTCAGAGACCTGGCGGCCCTTATGACCGAAGCTGCCCCTCTGGAGAAAGAAACACACCTGGATGATCGGCTCAAGGATATCAAGAGAGAGGAGGGCTTTCCCCTTTTCTCCAGGGAGAATCTCCCGGTGGATCTGGAATCGGCGGCCGAATTGCTCGGAAGATTTCTGACGACCCTCCGGACCAAAGAAAGACCTGACAGGGAGGGCCTTCAAAGGACCCTCGAGGCGTTCAACAAAGACAATGCATGGAGCCGTCGCCTTTTCAACGTGATCCTGAAAAGCGATGAAGGTACACTTTCGACCATTGCCGCGGAGGTCCATCTGGACCCCCAAACGCTCAAATTTCTGGCTCAAATTGCCTTGATGCCTTCACTCCGTTCCCTGCGGAAGCTATATGCAGATCAGGTTGACGCAGATACCTGGGGCCAGGGCTATTGTCCATTTTGCGGATCCGGCCCGGACATGGCCTTCCTGGACAAGTCTGGGAAGAGGCATCTTCATTGCGGTTTTTGCGGAGAGGAGTGGCCCTACCCAAGACTCAACTGTCCTTTCTGCCGGAATGATGACCATGGCACCCTTGGGTATTTTCACAGCGACGAAGAAAAGGGTTTCCGCGTGGATTTCTGCAGAAAATGCGAGCGGTATATCAAGACCGTTGACCGTCGTGTACTCGATATGGAAACACCCATGGAACTCGAAAACCTGGCCACCCTGCACCTCGATATCATCGCCAACCA
>CAYUCJ010000360.1:1883-3581 GCA_964443285.1 uncultured Desulfobacteraceae bacterium
ACCTGTCCCTTGAGCTTGTACTTGAGATTCTTCCTGCCCTGCAGCCTGAGGACTCCCCTGATCACCCTGAAAACGGATGAATAGACGGTGACCGGTATGACACCGGTTCCATAAGGAGGGATCGCTATCTTCGCATCGGCCACGCCCGACGCGAAACGACTACCATTCAATTCCAGATCACAATTCAACCCCATTATGTCAAGAGGCGTGTCATTGGGATTGATCAGCCGAAGATCGATCTTGAGCACTGTCTCAAAGGGTTTGACTTCCTGCACCCGGATATCGGCCACGTTGATGCGAGGGGGCTGCAAACGCTTACCCAATCCGGCGCATCCTGAAGAAAATGTCATCAGGACTGACAAGAGAAAAAGGTTCCCAGGCCCCATCACGCTGTGAAGAAATTTCATCTTATCCCCTTTGTCCTTGAGTGGATAGAATTAAGATTGATAAAATCAATATTCAGCTGGGGAGGGTATCATCCTCAGTTGCAGTTCGTGGATCAAATTCCACTGCGATCGGCGAAGTGTTCTTCATGGGGATAAATGCGACCTGCTCACTTGCCGGCACGATTTTGATTTTTTCCCACTGCCGAAAATAGAAAACCGCAACCGTCAAGATTGAACTTATCAGGGCCCAGTAAACAAACAGTCCGTATGGGCTTTTGGTCAAGCCCATGAGACCTGATGCCAGGATCGGGCCTATCGATGCACCGATACTGTAAGCCAGGAGCAGGCCGGCGCTTACCGGGACTGCATCTTTCCCTCGAAAGACATCCTGGGCGCGGGCCACCGCCACCGGATAGATCGTGAAGGCCAGACCTCCGAAAATCCCCATTTCAACCAGCAGCCTCACAAAAGAATGGGTCTCAAGGACGTAAACCAAGATACTGAACAGCCCAACGAAGACCCCCAATAAAGAGAGGATCACGGTACGATCATAGCGGTCAGAAAGCGTTCCAACAATCCATTGAAGGGCCAGACCTCCAAAGACGGTAACGGTCATGAGCCAGGACACCTGGCTGACGGTCAGCCCGATGTGGGTGCTGAAAACAGGGACCATTGTATAAAAAGCACTGTTTATCAGGCCTGAGGCCATGCAGCCCAGTATGCCGAGCGGAATCTTGCGAAAGAGGGGCGCAAATCGGTATCGTTCCTTTTTTGGCAACTCAGGATGCGCTGCCTGTGTGACCGCCACCGGAATCATGCTCAGGGCAAACAGAACACCCACGACGAAAAACAGGTCCTGGCTTTGAATTGCGCCGAACTTGAGCATCTGCTGCCCAAACCCGACGCCCAGGTGGGTGATGACCATATAGATCGAAAAAACGCGTCCTCGAAAGTGGGAATCGGTAAGCTCATTCAGCCAACTTTCGATGACCATAAAGAGGCCAAAGGCGGCAATACCGTTGAAAAGTCTGAGGACGGCCCAGCCCACGGCTGACGTGTGGAGTCCATACACCATGACGCATACGGCGGCCAGCGCGACAAAAGCGATAAAGGAACGGATATGCCCGACCCGTTCGATCACATAATGGCAGGCAAAGGACCCCGTTAACCACCCTATAAAATAGAAAGCCAGGATCAGGCCGGTTATCTGAGTGGAAAAACCCTCAAGGGTCATGCGCAGACTCAGGAAGGTGGACAGCAAGCCGTTGCCCATGATGAAGCAAAAGGTCGCCAGAAAGAGTGCACTGAACGA
>CAYUCJ010000361.1:0-3581 GCA_964443285.1 uncultured Desulfobacteraceae bacterium
GGCGACAGGGCCATCATACGGGTCCATAACGAGATGGAAGTGGAAACCTCCATTCACTGGCACGGGATTCTGGTTCCCAACCAGTACGACGGCGTGCCCTATGTCACCACCATGCCCATCCTTCCGGGCAAGACCCACACCTTCACTTTTGATCTCAGGCAGACCGGGACCTATTGGTATCACTCACATACCAATTTACAGGAACAAATGGGAATGTATGGCGCCATCGTCATTCATCCGAAGGAACCGAAGGTGAAAGTGGATCGTGACATCGCCCTGGTCCTCTCAGACTGGACCGACGAAAACCCGTATGAGGTTCTGAGGACTCTGAAACGGGGAAGCGAATGGTATTCCATAAAGAAGGGGACGGCCCAGAGCTGGGACCGGGTCATTTCACATCACGCAGTGAAGGAGAGGCTGAAACAGTCCTATAACCGGATGCCCCCCATGGACCTTTCGGATGTGTATTATGACCGGTTCCTGGTCAACGGGCGACCCTCATTGGAGTTGAAGGACCTGAGACCGGGGAGCCGTGTGAGACTCCGGGTAATCAACGGCTCAACCGCCACCTATTTTCAGCTTCAATACGCAGGCGGCCCCCTCACCATTATCAGCGCCGACGGGCAGCCGGTTGAACCGGTCACCGTGGATCGTGTCCCTATCGCGATTGCTGAAACATACGATTTTTTACTGACGGTTCCGGAAGGCGGGTCCTATGAACTGCGAGCAACGGCCCAGGATGGGTCCGGATTTTCCTCGACCTATGTCGGCCCGGGGAAAAAGATGGCCGCACCTCCCATGCCCACACCTGATCTCTTCAAGATGTTTTCAAGTACGATGTCGGGGATGGATCATGAGATGCAGGAGGGTATGGGCACGATGGACGCGAGCATGAAGATGGCGAAGAAGGCGGAGACCCCGAAAACCGGCGAAGCATCGGTCCTCACCTATGGGATGCTGCGGGCCACCCACTCCACCCGACTGCCCGACAACCATCCCACCAGGGAGGTCCGGCTGGAACTCACCGGAAACATGGACCGTTATGTCTGGTCATTCAATAACAAGACCTTAAGTGAAGCTGACAAGATATTGATTCGAAAAGGCGAAAATGTCAGGTTCGTCCTCGTGAACAGGACCATGATGCACCATCCCATGCACCTGCACGGCCACTTTTTCCGGGTCCTCGACGGACAGGGTGACTATGCCCCGCTGAAGCACACCGTTGACGTGGCGCCCATGAAAACGACTACCATAGAATTTGAGGCGAATGAGGAAAAGGACTGGTTCTTCCACTGCCACATCCTTTATCACCTGGCTGCAGGCATGGCCCGGGTTGTCCATTACGAGGGTTCGGAGATCGATCCTTCCCTGGTGGCGGCCAAAAAGAAAGATACGTTTGAACTGAATGATGATCACTTTTTTGTTTGGGGTGATACCTCTGTCATGACCCACATGAATGACGGCAACATCCTCATTTCCAATAACCGAAACGGCCTTGAACTCAAGTGGGACTGGGACTGGAGCGATGCATACAAAATAGAGCCCGCCTATGTAAGGTACGTGAACAGGCTTTTCCAGGCCTATGCAGGGGGGGATTTCAGCGATGAGGAAAACCGAGGGGTGTTGGGCGTACGCTACCTACTTCCTTTTTACCTGGATAGCGACCTGCGGGTGAACGACGAGGGTCACCTGCGGTTGGAGGTCGGGAGCGATATCCAGCTATTTCCAAGGATCTTCTTCCGGTGGTTCGCAAACACCGACGGCGAATGGCGATACGGCCTGGAATACCTTATCACCAAACGCTTCTCAGCAGTGGGCAACTACGACTCGGACTATGGCGCGGGCCTCGGGATAAAAATCCTTTTTTGAAATACTTCAATGCCTTAAACCCCCGGATCTTTATTTGCACAATAACACCAAATTGGTTAAACTGCCATTACAGAAGGAGGAAAAACATGAATAAGGGCAAGAGGGTCCAGGAAACCTCGACAGATGTGGATTCTTCAAAAACCCCGGGAGAATTGGTTTTTGGTCCGGGCCACGATGGGATGGGAACCTGGACCGCCAAGGCGGCTATCAATAGAAGTCTCAGAAAAAGGCTTCTTACAGAATATGACCTTGTTCAACTGGTTAACCAGGGTCGATACTACAGCGCAAAAGCCTACAGCAAAGACGGCCTTTGGGCCTATGACCTCCTGATCGACAAGCAGACAGAAAATATCCAGATTGTGAATAAACGAAATAAATGATTAATAAATTTCATCATAAGGTCTCTCCACTCGAAAAGTGAACCATGAACAGTATCGCGAAGAACAGCCTCCAGATCGGGACCATCCTCCAGGACAAATGGGTGATTCTTGAATCCATCGGCAAGGGAGGCATGGGTGAAGTCTACCGTGCCCACCAGCTCAACCTGAAGCGCGATGTGGCCATCAAGGTCATCTCCAGGGAGTGGCTTGAATCCCTCGAGGACGATGAAGAGGAACTGCTCTCCGGACTTCAGCGATTCAGGAATGAGATGCAGACCATGGCCCAGGTGCGGCACCCTAATATCCTCCCCATCTTCGATTATGGATCATTCTCTGTGGGAGGATCCAGGGGAGAAGTCGCTCTCGAGTACATCGCCATGGAGTTCGTTCCAGGGGGCACGCTGCGTTCCACCATGTCGGAGGAAGGATTTTACCCTGAGGAAGATCTTACGAGGGAGTGGCTGCGTGACTATTACCTGCCCGTCCTCAAGGGGTTGGAGGCCCTCCACGGGGCGGGAATGGTTCATCGCGACATCAAGCCGGAAAACATCCTGATGGATGGGAAGACCCCGAAGATCGCTGATTTCGGGTTGGCCCGTTCCAGTGTCATGAAGCCACTTACCCAGTCGGCGGATATGAAAGGAACCCCCGGGTACATGTCTCCGGAGCAATTCGTTGATTTCAGGCGAACCGATGCAAGGGGCGATGTATACGCGATGGGAAAAATTCTCTATGAAGCGGTGGACGGAAAAATGAAGGCCGACACCATCCCCTTTAGAAAGGCCAAACTCCGCGACCCTGATCCTTCGTTCTTCAAGAGGCTTGACACTATTATTCAAAAGGCCACCGAGGAGGAAAAGAACGACCGATTCCCATCAGCTGAAGCCTTGGAAGAAGAACTTCTCGAAGTACTGGATACTCCTGATTCGAGTAACGCCGAAGCAAGGCACCTCGATCAGGTTGTGCAAGAACCGCATCCCGGCACCTTTAGAGGAGGCCGGAAATGGATCTGGGGAGGCGTTGGTGTGCTTCTTCTTGGGGTCGCGATCTTTTTGGTCCAAACCGGCCCGGCTCCCCTTCGGCGGACGCTTTCTCCTGGTAGCGGTTCCCTCCGGGCCGGACAGAAAAAGGCGGGCGCCACCAAATCAGGGCCGGCCAGAAATTCGAAAACGCTGCACGGGGAAGACGGTGCTACTCTGTATCTGGTCCCGGGCGGCACCATCGCACTTCCAGGGGAGGACGGCGCTGAAGTGCCTTCAGCAGTGGAATCATTTTATATGGATGAAACCCTGGTAACGAACTACCAGTTCGTGGCCTTTCTGAACCAGGTCC
>CAYUCJ010000362.1:0-3576 GCA_964443285.1 uncultured Desulfobacteraceae bacterium
ACAATACAATATCCCTGGTGCGATTGGCTGGAAAAATGGAGACAAGGACCATGATGATCAGTATTCCAATTCCCCCGGCAATAAAGACCATGGCCAGGTTCAGGTGGAGAAGCGTCACATAGAAAGAAATTCCGGGCCGATAGACATAGGCGTAGGCCATGAACACAGGCAATCCGAACACCAGCAGCATCCAGGAGCTGTCCAGGAGGGTGTGAACCGCCCGCGAGGCGAAAAGCTCCTCAACCGGGACCGGTGTGGCGTGGCAGAACTCCAGATCATTGGAAAGGTAGAGGTTGCTCAGTCCGCTGATAATGTTGCTGAAGACAAGGAGAGAAAACAGGGTCAGGAGAACCATGTTCAACAGTTTATGCGCTAGAAAATCACCGAGCATTTCCACCGATTGAAAATAGAGGAGAATCCTGCAGGAAAGGAAAAAGAGGGTCAAGAGAAAACAGACGCTCAGGGCCGCCATGACCCAGGCCCTCTTCCTGGCTTTTCCCTCTTTGCGAAGCACGCGGTTCCGGAAACCGGCTATCTTAGGTATCAGAAGCGTTAGCAACATCATTTAATTTCGAATTCCCTTTTGTGAGACTCAGGAACAGGCTTTCCAGATTGCCGTTCCCACCTGCCTTTGATTTCAGGACGTCGGGAGGGCCCTGTGCGATGACCTTACCGTTTTGGATGATGGCGATTTCATCACAAAGCTCTTCCGCCACTTCAAGGGAATGGGTGGACATGAACAGGGTGGTCCCCGCCCTCGCCTCACGCCTGAAGATATCCTTTACGAGCCTGGCACCGCCCGGGTCCAGACCCACCATGGGCTCATCTACAATGAGCACCTGCGGTCGATGAAGCAGGGCTGCACACATGATCAGCCGTTGTTTCATTCCGTGGGAGTACCCTTCCACCAGTTCATTTTTTCTATCCTCGAGATCGAAAAGCTCCAGGAGCCGAAGGATTTCGTTTTCCAGCGCAGGGGTCTTGCCCATTGCGTAGAGATCAGCAACGAAACCGAGGAACTCCAGGGCCGTCAGTTTTTCATAGAGGAACGGGTGGTCCGGGATGAAGGCCACCTGCTTTTTTACGGCGGTGGGCTCCCGCGCCAGATCCCGCCCGGCCAGAAGAATTCTGCCTTTTGTGGGCTTGAGTACCCCGGCCATCATTTTGAGAGTGGTGCTCTTCCCGGCGCCGTTAGGTCCCAGGAATCCGTACAGCACCCCCTTGCCTACAGACAGGTTGATACCGTCAACTGCACGGGCATCCATATAAAACTTTGTAAGATCAATTAGTTCAATCATATTTATAATCCATAACATTCAGTTTAATCTTGCCGATCAGTGCCATGATCGTCGTCTGCTTATCCAGGTCTCCCCGGGCGAAGGCAATATGCGTTGCATCAGCGGGCATCTGGTTGAGTGTGGCGTCCATGCTCACCCACCGGCCCACGTAGCCCTCGGTCCATGCATGGTAATAAAACTTCCCCTTCATATACACCAGCCCTGCACAAATTCTTGCGGGAATCCCAGATGCCCGAAGCAGCGCCGCCAGGAGTACGGCGTGCTCGTTACAATCGCCCACAAGGGTTTTCAACACCTCCTTTGCACTTGGCACAGACACCACGGGGCGCTTATCCACTTTTAAATAGACCCAGCTCATAAGCCTTTTCGCCACTCTCACAGGGTCCTGTTCACCCCTTGTAAGTGCGCGGGCCTTGTTTTTCACTCCCGGATCGTCACTTTCAATGGTTAGTTCCGGTCGGAGGTATTGCTTTATTTCCCCGGACAGCTGCGCATAAGGGAGGGAAAAGGAGCCTTTCGCCGGCAGGTCTTCGACGGTTATTTCCAGCTCCCCGTTCCCATTGTAGCGCTGTCGCTCTCCACTCAGAAAGTCGGTATCAAAAGAAGTTTCATCCAACCCCTTCAATTTCAACTTCAAATAAGACAACTGCCTGGGCCTCGGAAGCCTCCTGTCCGGTTTGATAGAAACCAGTTCGTAGAGGTCTCCTCCAACTCCTGCAATGTTTTTCGGGGCCTGGCTCGGATTTGAGCGCACCATGGTCATGCCCATTAACCCGGTTTCCTTCAGGATGTTGCCATTGTCGTCGAGCCAGAAATAGGCCGGCTGTCCCATGATCCGGGTTTCCAGACGCACCGATCTGTAGGGGATCCCGTGAATCATGATGCTCTCACGGCCCGATACCCGGATCAGTATGCTTTTTCGCGACAAGGTCGAAGGATCGAAAAAAGGAATGCGGAATGACCTCCCCAACTCGAGATCCTCCGTTCGAAAGTAGTAATTGAGAGAAGCACCAAGAAAGAGGGGTCCGTCCAGCTTCATTTTTCTGTCGGGGCTGCCTTTCCGCCTGATGGTCAGCTCTCCCGACTTCACCTCTCCGGAAATCTCGAAACGGGTCACACCAGATCGCATACTGAAGCGGAACTGATCCAGTCGGAAATCGTGGTCTACCAATGCACGGGTTTCGCTCTGCACCAGACTCGGCCGCCCGAGGAGGTTGAGCTGGAGGAAAAGGGTGTCATGGATGGCATAGCCCTTGTCGAGAGGTTGAATCTGGTTGACGGAATATCCGATCTTCGTCCTGTCGAGGAAGACCTCCATCCATTCCCGCTGAGGCTCACTGATATGTTTTCCGAGGATATCCGTTTGTTTTCTATTGTAATCAGAATGATAATTTGTACTGCTAAAGTTATTTCTTGATATAAGGACACCCATCATCACCAGCCAGAAAGCCACGACCGCGACCCCGGTGCCCCGAACTAGAAGCGCCTTTTTTCCACCTTGATATCTATGTGACGAGGCGTTCATTGGAATGGCATTCAATGCGAACGGGTAAAACGGCCTGTCGTGTATTTCCGAGGAAATGGAAGATCACAGGGGGTGACCGATTCTTTCAAGGAGACGACGGGAGTTTTTCATCAGCACTTCCAGGCTTCCCGCCGGGAGCCCTGCTCCTTCAACGACTTTTCGGGCCATTTCCTTGGTCAGGATATCTCCTGGCGCGTGGGTATCTGAATCCAATACCAGATCAGCTCCCGTCTCTCTCGCCAGCATAGCCACGTGTCCGTTTGAAAAGGCGTGTCCCGGCCTGCCGGTGATTTCGAGAAAAGTCCCTTTTTCCGCGGCCAGTTCAGCCTCTTCGGCGGTAATGAGGCCGGGATGTGCCAGAATGTCGATCCCGGCCTCCAGCCCTGCTCTGCCCGTCCCGGGCGCGACGGGTTCCGCGATCGTCTCGCCGTGCAGGACGACTAAAGCCGCCCCCAAATCCCTGGCGCGTTTTACGAGATCCCCGATCAGGGAAGGGGGAACGTGGGTCAATTCGACGCCCGGTATAACCTTGACAGTCTGGGTTCTGTTGAGATCGCCAGCGACTTTTATGATCCTGGGGATGACAAAATCGAGGGTGGATGAATCGACGTGGTCCGTTATAGCCACGGCCGCATACCCCATCGCTTCGAACCTTCTGACCAGTTCCGATGGAATCAGTACGCCGTCGCTGAAAAAGGAGTGGGTGTGGAGATCGATCATTTTGTATTACATCTTGTATTTTCCGAAATCTTC
>CAYUCJ010000363.1:0-3574 GCA_964443285.1 uncultured Desulfobacteraceae bacterium
ATTCCCATGTGCTTATCGCAGAAGATATGGACCAGGCCATTGCATTCACCAATGAATATGCCGCCGAGCATCTACAGATCATGACGAGGGATCCGTTTATCACCCTCACCAGGATCAAGCACGCGGGATCCATTTTCATGGGGCCTTACGCCCCTGTTCCCGTGGGCGATTATGCGTCCGGAACCAATCACGTCCTCCCCACAGGGCAGTGTGCCAGGATGTTTTCAGGGTTGTCTGTGGATGACTTCATCAAGAAGCCCACTTTCCAGTATCTGAGCAAAAAAGGGTTGGCCGGGCTGAAAGATGTGGTGATCACCCTCGCCGAAGCAGAGGGTCTGCCCATCCACGCCAGGACCGTCAAAGCCCGGTTTGAATAGCAACGTCGGGATGTTTCGACTTGATTTATCTATTGACCGATGCTATGAGCTTTCGCCAATTGAAGATTGATGATTTTGTAAAAAGGAGGGAAAGGAAAAATGGCTGATATCAAAGGTTATGACATGCCTGACGATCTCTATTACCACAAGGAGCACAGCTGGGCACGGATGGACGGTGACAAGGTGACCGTGGGCATGACCGACTTTTTTCAAAAAGAGGCCGGCGACGTGGTTTTTATCGATCTGCCCGAGGAAGAGGACGAAGTGGAGCAGGGGGAAGTCTGCGGAAAGATACAATCCCGAAAGTGGATCGGCAAACTGGTTGCCCCGGTATCCGGTGAAATCCTGGAAGTGAACGAGGATCTGGAAGAGGATACCAGCCTGATCAACTCGGACCCCTACGGCAAGGGCTGGGTGCTCGTCCTGGAGGCAAGCGATCTGGAAGCCGAACTGGAAAACCTCCTTCAGGGCGCTGCCGTTTCTGAATTCATAGAAAGCGAAATCAAGAGGGCGGAGGAGGAAAAGGCCAAGGCCTAAGCCGGATCTGTCAGCAGAAAACTGGCTCCGGAAAATAAGAAAGGATCATGACTGATACCTGGCGTCTTCTAAAAAACGTGACGGATCCTCTATCCACTTCCCGGGGACTGGCCATAGACGACACGCTTCCCCAATCGGTGGCCCTCAACGGGTCTCCTCCCATGCTTCACCTTTACACATTCGTCCCCTCGGTCATTGTAGGGAAGTACCAGGATATCGAGGCGGCCCTCAAACTGGATCGCTGCCGGGCCCGGGGTATTGAGTTCAACCGGAGGAGCACAGGTGGCGGCACGGTCATCATGGGACCGGACATCGTCGCCCTGGGTTTCGGAATCAATGTGGACTATCACGGCCTCAGGAAAGGCGTAGGCGGGCTTTTTGAGACCATGAGCCGTGTCCTCATCGACGCATTGAGAAAAGTCGGCCTCAATGCACGTTTTCAGCCCAAGAACGATCTGGAGGTGGGAGGTAGAAAGATCGCCGGTCTCTCTGCCGCCTCGGAGACCGGCAAGAGTCTCCTCTTCCACACGAGTCTTCTGGTCAATTTTGATATCCCCCTGATGATGGACATCATGAATACCCCCTTGATCAAGGTCAGGGACAAGGGATACAACTGCTTCAGCCAGCGCATGACCACAATCAGGGAAGAACTCCATCAGGATGTGAGTGTTGAAACGGTCATGGATGCCATACAGGAGGCCTTTGAGGAAGGATTCCATGTCACATTTCGGGAAGATTCCCCTGACCCGTGGGAAAACGATACCATCGACCGTTTTGTCCGGGAGCGATACACTAGGGAGTCGTGGATCTTTTCGCACAAACACCCCAGGACCCGCATGGGAATCGGACAAGTGAAAACCCGTGCCGGCCTCCTTGAAATCTACCTGTCCCTGGCCGGTGGCGCCATTGAAAATGTCGTCATTACAGGGGACTTTTTTTCCACTCCCGAGCATGTCAACAGGCTTGAAAACGCCCTCAAATGGACCTCTGCAAGGAAGGAGCGCATTGAAGAAAGCCTATCCTCCGTGTGGGAAGACGAGATGATCTACGGTCTGGATGTTCCGACACTGACAGCGGCCATCCTCAAGGCAAAAGAGAACCAGGTGAGGTTGTGAAATCAGGAGAACAGAGCCCTGAATATGCCAAGATGAGCCGCGCCTCAGCCATTTCCCTGGGACTGACCGGTGGAAAGATGTACCGGGGAGCGGTCAACAGGTGCGTGAATCTGCTGGTCCACTACCCGGAGGGATGTTCGGCCAACTGCGCCTATTGCGGCCTTGCCAAGAAACGCCCGGGGACCTATAGTGAAAAGAGTTTTATCCATGTGGACTGGCCCCTCTATTCCATGACGGAGATTGTCCAGGCCATCAACCTTGCCCCCGCATACGTCCGGCGCACCTGCATTTCAATGATCACCAACGGCAAATGCCGCACCCATACCATCGAGATGGTCAGACGTCTGAAAGACGAGACAGACGTTCCTGTTTCCGTTCTCATCAGCCCCACCATTCTCGAGAAGGGTGATCTTCAGGCCATGAAAGGGAGCGGCGCGGACAAGATAGGCGTTGCCGTGGATCTTGCCACGCCTGAACTCTTCGACCGTTTTCGCGGGAAGGGCGTCTCGGGCCCGCACCGGTGGGAACACTACTGGAAGACCCTGAAGCAAGGCCTGGAGATTTTCGGGCCTCACCATGTGGGGGCCCATCTCATGGTTGGTATGGGCGAAACAGAGGAGGAAATGGTATCCCTCATGGACCGTTTGTTCCAAATGGGCGTTTTGAACCATCTCTTCTCCTTTTTTGCCGAGGACGGGTCAACCCTGGCCGACCGGCCCCAGCCGGACTGGCCCGCCTATCTGAGAATACAACTTGCACGATACCTCATCGAAGAAAAAATCGCCGGCCATCAGGATATGTCCTTCGACATTCCCGGCAGGATCGTGGATTTCGGGATAGAACCCGCAGAACTGGAAGGCATCCTCAACCGGGGGACGTCTTTCATGACGACCGGTTGTCAGGGGTCAGACGGCAAGGTCGCCTGCAACCGTCCTTTTGGCAATTGCCTGCCGGACGTGAAACAGTGGAACTACCCCTACCTTCCAAATGAAGAAGAAAAACACCTGATCAAAAAGCATCTCTTCGGCATTTGACCTGAAATACCTTTCCGGACACTTGCGCTCCCACAACCCTTACCGACACCGTACCCCTATTGATGGAATGTAAAAAGTCCGTCCCTGGACTTTTTGCTAACGGAACCCGAAAAGTGCGATTTTCGGGTTCCTTACAAATCAATGGGCAAAAGAAAACCCATTGATCTGCGTGCCCGTCCTGGGCACGATGATGACTTCGTAAAAAGCTGATTTATGCCGCAAGCGGCAACTTATGAGCAACGAAGAGGAGGCGTCCTGAGCCCTGTTGAATGAAGCGACTTCTTGGGAAGTCATCATTCCTGCCACGACTCCCATGATCTTTTGCGGAGTTTCTTGTCGCGATAAGGGAGGGGCTGTGGATTCGTTGCTGAGAAGGTGGACTTCCGTGGCCTTATGCCTTTTGCCTTACGCCTCTGGCATATGCGCGATGCGATGTCTTCGGCACGCGTTGTCCAATATTGACATTTCTCCGCCAGCGCTTATTTTCTTAGTAATTTGTCACCGGACACGC
>CAYUCJ010000364.1:0-3562 GCA_964443285.1 uncultured Desulfobacteraceae bacterium
TATCACCTGGCGGGAAAGGCACGTTTCAGGGTCAACGTCTTTTCACAGAAGGGGTGTTACTCCACCGTGATGAGACAACTTGCAAACAGGGTGCCCACCATAGAGGAACTGGGGCTGCCGGACGCCTTCTCAAAGATGACACGGGAACGCAATGGCATTATCCTGGTAACAGGGGCCACGGGTACGGGGAAGTCCACCTCGCTGGCGGCGGTGCTGAATGAAATCAACGAAAAATTTTCAGTCCATGTGGTCACCCTTGAAGACCCTGTGGAATATGTGCATTCACAAAAAAAGGGGACTTTCAACCAACGGGAACTGGGCGCGGATTTTGACAGCTTTGCCTCCGGTCTGCGTGCAGCCCTCAGGCAAGCCCCCAAGGTCATCCTGGTGGGTGAGATGCGAGACCGCGAAACTGTGGAAATTGCCCTTTCAGCAGCGGAAACGGGTCACCTCGTGTTGAGCACGATTCACACCGTGGACGCCGGGCAGACGATCAACAGAATCATAGGGATGTTTGAGCAGGACGAAGAGCGACAGATTCGGTCGCGGTTGGCGGAAACACTCCGATGGGTTGCATCTCAGCGCCTCCTGCCCCGAAAGGAAGGGGGGCGACGGGTTGCAGCTTTTGAGATCATGGGGGCCAACATTCGGGTAAAGGACAGCATCATCCATGGCGAATCCGAGGGAAAGACCTTCTATGAAATCATTGAAGGGAGTCGGCCTTTTGGGATGATGACTTTTGACCAATCCATTTCGGACATCTACCGCAAGGGTCTCATCACCGAAGAAACCGCTTTGAGCTACTCGTCCAGGAAGGCGATCGTCGGGAGGAGCATCGATTCCATCAAGGCGGCACGGGGTGAAAAGACCACCTCAATCGAGGGGCTTGCCTTGGACAGCGAATACGGGAACAAAACCAGACGGTAAGAATTCCGGAGAGGCCAGGAAACATGGAAGTCATCTGCGAGCATTGCAAGACAAAACTGAATATCCCTGATGAAAGAATTCCACAGGACCAGAAAGTCAGCGCCACCTGTCCCAAGTGCAAAGAAAAGCTGACGTTCGATCCCAGAAAAACGAAGGACGGTGGCCGGTTATCCCCCGGAGATTCCGGAAAGGAGACTGAGATCTCTGCCGGCACGAGGCCCTATGTATTGGACGATGACGATGAAGCCCTCGAATATTATGACGAAGGCGTGAGGCTGGCTCTTGTGATGGGAGAAGATCCACGGAGAACGGAGCCCGTGAGGCAGACACTCGAACCACTTGAATTTAAATGCGTTTTGGCGGAGAACACCAGAAAAGCCATTGGAAAAATGCGCCTCCATCACTTTCATCTGGTGATCCTCGAGGAAGACTTCGGTGGGGTTAAACCGGACCAGAGTCCCGTTCTCCACTACTTGAACCACTTGTCCATGCCGGAGAGACGCCGGATGTTCGTGGCCATCCTGGGAAGGAGCTTCAAAACCATGGATCAGATGGCGGCCTTTGCCCTGAGTGTCAACTTGGTTATCAATGTGAAGGATATGGCTCAATTGTCGGATATTCTGAAAAGGGCTGTTTCAGAGAATGAAAAGTTCTATAAGGTATTTGCCGAGACTATGAGGGAAACGGGAAAGGCCTGAGACCCGAGACATGGATCCGAAAGAGACTTTTCGTCTGAGAGTTGAGAACTGTATAGGCACCATCATTGACGTGCAAAGGATCTTCAGCGCCGAACACGATCAGGAAAGCTTTCTGAATCAGTTCGATGAGCTCAAAAGGAACCTCGAAACCCTCGATATGCGAGTCGTTTCCGAAGGAGATATCTTGATGGTTGAGAGGGCCACCAATGCCCTTTTGAGAGAATTCAGGGCCCTTTATGAAAGGCGTGAGCTGGGGCCGGTTTACAATGAAGTGAAAAGCTGATTCCTCTTATGAAATAACGCTCCCCGAACCATTGAAATACAAGTAAAACCAGTCTCTGCCGAAAACAGACAGAAACGGCCTTCCATACGGCCGCAGTTTTCAGGCGGCGCCTGTTTGATCGATCCGGCAACCGAGTACCATGGCTCGCTGGATCGGATCAAGGGTGTCATCCCAAGTAGCCCGTACTCTCCTGACATCCTCCAGATCCCCGATCGCCCACACGGCACCGCCTGCACCGGCCCCGGCAAACCTGGCGCCGCATCCCGCCTGCTCCGCCTGCCGGATGAGGGTTTCGGTCACAGGGATCAGGGCTTCAGGGGTTATCTCCCTCCTCAGCGACATCTCCTCCTGGAGGGTATGTGCGGCTCCAGACCATTCTTTGGCCTCTATCTTTCCCGCGAAAGTTCGTACCAATTCATTGACCCGGATCCAACCCTGTCGCGTCTTGCCCGAGAGAAAGTCCTTGATCCATTTTCGGTTGGTGGTTGATGAGACATGGCTCTCCCCACTATAGGCCACTATCACGTGTTTTGATAATGTGTCCAGTTCCGTATCTCCCAACAGAGCCGTCCTGTCGAAGGGATTGAATGGATTTCCGAAATGCCAGGTCCAGAGATTCACGCCGCCGTAAGTTGCTGCCCCCTGGTCCTGGATTCCGCAGCCCCCCCCCGCCACGGCGTCTTCCAAATGATAGGCCAGATGGAGGATTTGCCGACGGGACCGTTCTTCTTGGCCCAGCCGGGTGGTGATTTTGTCCAGGGCCTTGACCAGTGCAACCAGGGCTGTGCTTGAACCTCCCAAGGCGGATTTTACAGGCGAGTCCGACCTTATGCGAAGTTCCAAGCCGTGAAACCCAAAGTGAGAGACGGCCGCAAAAAAGAGACCGAACGGGGAATCGAGGGGGAGGCGGTCCGCGGCAAAGACCTCCCCTTCGGGAAAGCCCCGGGAAGAGATCTTGATCTTGCCGTCCTCGAAAGGAAACAGGTCCACCCTTGTCCTGAGATCGAGCGCCATATTGACTGTGACAGGACGGATCGCTTCGAAGGGAAGGGCCATGGCCTTGATGTCCCATGTGCCTCCGGCATCTATTCTACAGGGTGCGGAGGCATCCACTGGATCGTTTTCCAGTATTCTTCTGACGGAAAGGGGCATGTCATTCTCCTTTCATTCTTTTCAATATATCAGAATAGGGAAAAGCGATGCAACGCAACTATTTCTTCTAATGATTCTGACATGGTTTCCCGATGGATCTGATACGGTTTGACATTGTTTTGCTTTGTTTGTATGCTCCATCTGATGCATTGAGATCAGCGGAAAACGGTCTTTGTGAGCCGAAAGGAGTGCGTAATGAGGGCAGGGTATTTTTTACGTAAACAATTCATTTGGAGGATTTTGTTTCTATGGCTGACCGTGGTCTTCGTCTTCGGATGTTCCAGCTCTGAAGAAAAAAGGGCCAAACACGCGGAGCGCGCCGAAAAGTACATCCAACAGGGAAAGCTCAAAGAGGCCGTCATCGAACTTAAAAACGTGGTGCAGCTGGCACCGAAGGATGATGGTGCTTACTATGAACTGGGCGAGACCTACCTCAAACTCAAAAAAGGAAGGGAGGCATTCCAAGCCTTTTCCCGTGCCGTATCTTCAAATCCGGAAAACC
>CAYUCJ010000365.1:0-3544 GCA_964443285.1 uncultured Desulfobacteraceae bacterium
ATAATGACGACCATGGTGTCCGGATTGTTTTCATGGATATGCTCCATGAGTTCATACTCTGTCACGTCCGGCATCACCATATCAATGAGGGCCAGGTCGAAATGATACACCGAGAGGACGTCCTGCGCCTCACGTCCCGAACTGACCGTATAGACATCGTAACCATGACCGTCAAGAAGCAGCTTGAGACTGTCACGAATGCGTGGCTCGTCATCTACGATAAGGATTTTGTCGGTGGAGGACATGGCTATCCCTCGAAAGCTATAGATTGTTTCTTGCCCCGACCGCAGAGGTCGCGGTTTTACACGTCGGGCGCCACAGGTATGGAAATCTTGAATGTTGTGCCCTTTCCCTTTTCACTCTCGCAGTTCAGGGTCCCACCCAGCGCCTTGACGGTTTGGAAAGCGATGGAAAGGCCGACTCCCGAGTGGCCTTCCTTCTTGGATGTAACAAAGGGCTCGAACAGCCTTTCCTTCACTTCATCAACGATTCCCGGGCCGTCGTCGCGAAAGATGATCTCCACGTATTTCCGGACGGTTTCGTCGCCCCGGTCACCCGTTTCGCCCAGGCTGGCCGATATTCTGCGCGTTGTTATGTAAAGATTCCCACCTTCGTCCATGGCTTCGGCCGCGTTCTTGATGAGGTTGATAAATACCTGCTTGAGGCCGTCCCCGTCAGACAGGGGTGTGGGAAGTACAGGATCCAGTTCAGCGTGAATATCCACCCTGGCGCCCTTGGCAAGGTAATCTTTTGATATCTTGATCAGATCAGTGATCAGTCCATTGATATCCACACGTTCCATCTTGGATGTTCTTTGCCCGGAGAAGGCCGTAAGGGTGCGGAGGATCAAAGCGATGCGGTCAATTTCCTCATTGATAATCCTGATCTCATCCTGGGCGAGATCTTGCCCGGCCAGTTTCATGTTCAGGATCTTGAGATAATTCTTAATGATACTCAAGGGGTTGTTGACTTCATGGGCCACGCGACGCGCCATGTCGGAGGAAGCAATGGCACCCTCCGATTGGATTTTCTGCATGTGGCGACGCCTGAGGAGGTTCGAATGGAGCGCGACAGACGCCTGCCTAATGAAAAGATTGAGCAGCTTTTGATGTTTCTTGAAATCCTCCCGTTCGGACCTGTCCACACCCAGCAGAATAATGCCGATGGCGTCATCATTGACGCTGAGGGGAAGGCAAAGGATCCCTTCCTTTTTGAGGAAATGAATAATCTGTTCGTCAATGAGGGCAAGGGAAGAGTCGGAAGAGAGATTGAAAGAGTCTTCGGCAGCGCAGGAATGCAGGCAGGAAACAAACAGGCTGTCTTCCGTGCTCAGGGGAATGAGAAGGCCGTCGACCAGGGAGGATTTGCCTTCCCCGGCAACGGATTTTCCCACAAGCCCCTGTTTGTCGGGGTCCATGAGGAAAAAAAAGACTTCGTTGGTATCAAACAGCACCCGGAAGCCTCGCTCAAGCGCCGTCAGGATCGCCTCTTCATCCTCGGCTTCCACGAGATTCTGCAGGGTGCCAAGCAGGAGAGAGACATTTCGCACTTCGCCGATCAGATCGCTTTCAATTTTGAGGTCCTTCTCGGTGAGGACGGTGTCGCCTGCTTCAGGTGGTTCGATCTCTATGTCGAGCGAACTGGCAACCTCCACCACCTCTTCGTCGGCCTGTTTCTGAAGCTCGGCGATACCATCCCTTGACAGGCCAAGGACTTTTTCCACGGTGTCGCAGCTAGACTGGAAGGTATCACTCGGGCCCTGTGACAGGAGGTTGGCCGAAAAGACAATCTGGACCAGGGAGAAGGCTCCCATGATTCTCTCGGCGGGCTCATGATGGTAAAGAACGGCATCGGACAGGAAGGACTGGAGATTCCAGCGCTGAAGGAGCCAAGCGCCTATTTCGCAGTGCGTCACCCCCAGCCTGACCTCTCCGGCGAGGAGCAGGTCAGGCCGAGCGCTGTACTGATCGAGCAGCTCCGCATATTCCTTTTTGAAATTGACCCACAAGACCAGCCTCCCGATATCGTGCAACAGCCCGGCCAGGAAGGCTTCTTCAGGGCTGCGGTATTTCAGTCTTTTGGCGATCAGCCTGGAGGTAACCGCACACCTGAGCGAGTGCCACCAGAATAGCTTGAGGTTCAGCGTGGCATTCCCGTCCGTACGATCGAAGGCGCGGAGGACCGAGGCGCTCATGGCGATATTCTTGATGGTGTTGGTCCCCAGAAGGTTTACGGCCTGCTCCATGGTGCCGACCTTCTTGGGCAGGCCGTAATAGGCGGAGTTGACAAGCCTCAGGATCTTTCCACTCAAGGACGGGTCTTTCTCGACGATTGTCGAAATTTCTGGAAGGGTCGTTTTTTCTCCGTCGCAGGCCCTGATGAGCTTGATGAGAATATGGGGAAGGGTGGGAAGATTCTTCAGGGTTGAAACTTGCTTTTTGAGTGATTTCTGTAACTCTTCCATGGTGGCAGTATAGACAAAAAACTTCTTGTGTCAAGGGGATTTAGACCCATGTGCTCAGAAGTTTGCAGCCCGTTGAGATCTGTGAAAAGGTTGATCGAAAAGAGCACTTTTTGGGCAAAATGCGTTTTTGAAAAGCGAAGATCGTTGACAGAGAGGATTGAAAGAAGGATAATTATTTGTTTAGGTGAGACGATAAAATATTGAAAAAGCAAGGTATTTCAAATGATTAATCAGAAAAATGAACGGCCGCTGATAGGCATCACAATGGGAGACCCGGCAGGCATCGGCCCGGAAATCGTCTTGAAGGCCCTGGTGGACCCGGAAGTATACGCATATTGCCGTCCGGTGGTTTTGGGGGACCGTGAGATCCTCAGGTCAACCCTTGCGGGGTTGTCGGCGGGCTTGCGAATGGAGACGGTCACGGCTCCGAAGGACGCCCTGGGCCATTGTGGGGTGATCGACCTCATGGCGCTCTCGAATTTTGAAAGGGATACCATCCTTCCGGGTAAGCCTGTCCTCGGAGGGGGAAAGGCCATGGTGGATTACATCCTCGAGGCCGTGGAATTGGCGGGCCGGGGTGAGATCGAGGGAATGGTGACCTGTCCCATCAGCAAAACACTGATGCATCGGGCCGGTTATGCTTATGAGGGACACACCCAGCTCATCGCCGAGAGAACCGGATCAAAAGACTATGTCATGATGTTGGGAGGGAGCCGACTCACGGTTGCGTTGGCGACCATCCACTGCGGGTTGAAGGAAGTGGCGCAATTGCTGGATGTTCAGAAGGTCTATCGGACCATTGTTATCACTGCGACGGGCCTGAGACAGGACCTAGGAATAGCAACCCCCCGCCTGGCTGTTGCGGCCCTCAACCCTCATGCGGGAGAGGATGGACTCTTCGGATCCGAGGAGGAGAACGTGATCGTACCCGCCGTTTCAAGGGCCCGGAAAGAAGGGATGGATATCCAGGGTCCGTTGCCGGGTGATACGGTCTTCTGGAAGGCAGCGAAGGGCCAGTTTGATGTGGTGGTTGCCATGTACCACGACCAGGGGTTGATCCCATTGAAACTTTTACATTTT
>CAYUCJ010000366.1:0-2256 GCA_964443285.1 uncultured Desulfobacteraceae bacterium
GAAGCCGTGGAAATTGTGGCCGACGGCGTGTTCGATCCGGATATCTCCAAAGTGATCGCCGAACGATCTTTCGGTATTCTCCAGCGCCTGGAGGGTTGGGGCGTGGCGTTTCCCAGGGACAAAGACGGTGACTATATCGTCAATCAGTTTCACCCGAAAGGTCGCTTTCTGGTCGAGATGCGTGGTGAGCTGAAAAAGATCATCGCCGGAGAAACGAGGAAGACCGGTACCAGGATTTTCAATCGACATCCGGTTGTGGATCTGATCAAGGACGGAGACAACATCGGTGGTGCCATCGCCCTGGACCTGGAATCCGGGAAGCCCAGGGTCTTTGTGGCCCCGGCCGTACTTCTCTGTACCGGTGGCGCGGCCCGGATCGGCCTTTCAAATACCGGTTATCTGCATGGTACCTTTGACTGCCCCTGGTGTAACGGTGAGGCCTGGAAGATGGGCTACGAGGCCGGAGCCTCTCTTACGGGCTTTGAATACACGGCCCAGTCGTCCATGACGAGGGACTTCAACGGCGCGGGTCAGTCCACTTTTATCCGCCACGGGGCCTGGCTCGTCAACGGTCTCGGGGAGCGTTTTATGGAACGATACGATCCCGACCGCATGGAGAGGGCCACCGCCGGTGTTCGGGGCCGTGCCATAATCGAAGAAGAACAGGCCGGACGTGGCCCTGTGGCTTTTTCGTTTTCACATCTGCCACCGGAAACCGTGGATCTCATCGAGAGTGCGGTCTTTGATGTGGAACGTCCCACCATGCGGGAGTACTTTGAGAACAAAGGCATTGATCTTCACAGCGATCCCGTGGAGGTCGTCATGACCGAAGTGTATCTGTGCGGCGGTCATGGCCTTGCCGGCCTCGTGGGGGACGCCTGGGGCGAGACACGTGTACCGGGTCTCTTCGCCGCGGGGGATTGTCTGGCCAACCCTTACGGGTTTTTGGCGGGGGCCATGTGTATGGGCGAGGCCGTAGCGGAACGGGTTGTCCTGCGGAAAGCCCGGCGTCCGGAATCTCCGGATACGGATGAGCGGCTGGAGAATCTTGAGAACCTGATCAAACGTCATCGAAAAGGATCACTGGAGGTGCCTGTTCGGGAATTCGAATACAAGTTCAGGAGATTGGTCAACGAGTACGTGGCACCCCCCAAGTCGGCTCGCAAGCTCGAACGTTTCCTGAAGGAAACAGATTCCATGGCCCGCGAACAGGACGGTCTTCCGGCTGTGGATCCTCACCAACTCATGAAGGTCTTCGAGGCCAAAGCCGGCCTGTTCTGTGCAAGAATGGCTGCCAGGGCATCCCTCTTTCGAACGGAGAGCCGTTTTGGACTTTATCACGAGAGGGTCGATTATCCGGACAAAGATGACAACCAATGGAAAACGCGCGTTTTGATCACAGCCGGTCCCCATGGGCCTTTACTCGAAAAGGAGCGGCCATGAACCTTTTTTTTGACCGAGAGTGCTGCATAGGATGCGGGGCCTGTGTGGAACATTGTCCGGGCCATGTACTGGCCATGGGCGAGAAAGATCAGCCTTTTGAACGGTATCCCGACGACTGCTGGTACTGTGGTGTCTGCCAGGTGGAATGCCCGGAGCACTGTATTGAGGTTATTTTCCCCTACCTGATTCGTTGATAGGGGAAGGGATGGCAAAATCGCAGGTATTGCACAACTGTAGGAACTAGAGCAGACCCACCGAAAAGGCCAACAGGAACTGGCCCAAATAGTACATTGGAAGGCCTATGAGACGGTTGATAAATGCTTTCTGAAGAAACCGGTTTCTGGCTACGAAAAGATCTGAAACGTAAAAGAGAACGGCTCCGGCAAAGGCCGTCCGACGTCCGGCCGTGGAAAGGCTGCTGTCCGCGGCCATGGAGACGGCCGAGAAAAGCATGAGACTGATGACGGCGATGTAGGCCATGACCGGCGTTTTCATGTGTCCCAGGTGCGGGCGGAGCCACACAAAGACGGATGCGCTCAAGAGAGCAATGACGGGTAAAGCGATCCCGGTCCAGGAGCCCATACCGGCCGTTGAAAAAAAGGCGATGGTATAGAAGGCGTGCCCCATAAGAAATGCGATCAGGCCGAACAGGAACCCCTTTGACCAGGGAAGGGAAAGAAAGATATCCCCTCCGGCACAGAGGAGGAGTCCGGGAATGAGAAATCGGGCATAGCCTGAAACCGTGCGGGGTTGCAGGAAGGCGGTGAGAAGGAAGAGGAATGAAAGGGGGGCCTTGAAAATGAGCCTCAAGAA
>CAYUCJ010000366.1:2356-3541 GCA_964443285.1 uncultured Desulfobacteraceae bacterium
ATATACCCAAACCAGAAATTCTCGATCTCCTGAAAATTGGCCTTTACGGCATCCTTTCCTGTGACGAGGTCGCCGTGTCCCGAAAGGACATATTCGGCATCCAGCATGGAAAGGCGCCTGATGCTCTCTTTGAGGGCCTCGCCACTGCCACCCGGAAGATCCGTTCGTCCTATACCGCCGTTGAATACGACGTCCCCCGTGAACAGCACTTTTTCGTCAGGCCAGAAGAAACAAAGAGACCCGGGCGAATGGCCCGGCGAAGGGATAACGTCGAAGCGAGTGGCGCCTATTTTAAGATCCCCTTCCTCGAGCAGCATATCCGGTTCAAAATCGGAAACGCCCAGCCCATCACCATATCTGGGGACCATCCTGCGGATAAAGTCCATTTCTATTGAAGAAATGGCCACCTTCGCGTCCGTATCAACGAATACCCGGACGCTTTCTATATGGTCCGGGTGCCCGTGAGTGATCAGGACCGCGTCCATGTCCTCAGGGCTGAGCGAGAGGTCAGCCAGGCCCTGGCGCACATGGTCGAAAAACTGGTAGTGGCCTGGATCCACGAGGATCCTTTTTTCGCCGTCAATAATGAGATAAGTATTGCAGTTGTTGGCCATGGGATGGTCCCACAGGAAAGCGTGGAGTTTGTCGCTGATCTTCATGTGCATCTCCTCTTTAAAGTACCTTTTGAAATACATCATCATAGGTGGGAGCAGAATAGCTGTCAAGCACGCGGAAACGTGATTTTATCATCCACACTATTTCCGATGGAAATAATTGGTTGTGTATCATATCCTATGAAAAAGACAGAACGAAAGGGGAGGGACCATGAAAGAAGATATTCCAGGTGAGATTCTTTCTCAAAACCCGGGGTGCCCCGGCGGCATCAAGATCCCGACCGATCGGGAGGTGAAAGCCCTCGTCGTTTTGAAGAAAATCAAGGAACAGACTAGACTGCTGAAGAGTCAATTGGCAGTCCTGGAGGCTGACGGCCTTGAAAAGGAAAACAAAGCCGCCAGGGAGAAGCTTGCCAATCTCAGGGAGGAGTGGGATAGATGGGAAAATGAGAGAAAGGCCGCGGCAGAAGAGAGAATGGCTATACTGGGGCACGAATAGCGTGTCTTGTCTGATTCCTTTCCGTTCAAAAGAAGCCGGAAGAAAATCGACATCTTGAAGTTGACATCTGAC
>CAYUCJ010000367.1:0-3527 GCA_964443285.1 uncultured Desulfobacteraceae bacterium
GAGAAAGTCAGTTAAAGGGGAAAAACGATGAGATCGATAGTGTACACATTCTTTGGGGTGGTGATTGCCTTATTGATGGTGACCCCAGCCACATTCGCCGATGATTTCGTTACGAGCAGCCCAGGAGTCGTTCTCGTGGGCATGGGGGGCGGCGGCATGGGGGGCTCCGGTATGATGGGAGGCGGCCAGGGCATGTCGGATCTGTGGAATGCCCTCTCCAGGATGTGGGAAAATCCGAACCAATATGACCACGGAAGCAGCAGTACCAAGAGATTGAGAAGCGAGATAAGGGAAAAAAGACAGGAATTACGTTCCATGGTGCAGTCGAGCAACCCTGACAGGAGCGCAATCGATCAGAAGATCCGGGAACTCGACCGACTCGAATTCAAGCTTTATGACAGGTGAATTCTTTCGATTTTTGGAGTGAATCCATTCCGTTTGCCCTTACCCATGGATACAGAATTCCCGGATGGCTACGCGTACCGGATACAAAGTATCCATATTCGGGACAATTTGGAGAACAAAATGTGGACTTCCTTTAAATGAAGTCTAGTAAACATGTCTTAATATCAATAAGATAGCGTTTCAACAAAAGGCTTGGCATACGACTTGCTTTATGGATAGACAGGAAACAACAAACCGAGAACAAAGGAGCAAATGTTATGAAAAAGACAATGATGATCATGGGGGCACTTTTTCTGGTAGCAGCAATCGCTTACCCGGTTTTGGCATGGGGCCCCGGATGGGGCGGCATGCACAGGGGCATGGGCTGGGGAAATGGGCCCATGTACGGCGGGAATAGTGGTTACGGTTATGGCACACTGGACAGGGAACAGGCAACGAAACTGGATCAACTGAGGCAGGATTTCTTTAAAGACACGACCGATCTGAGAAATGAACTCTGGAACAAGTCCAGGGAACTCGGCAGTGTTCTGAACGCTGAAAATCCCGATAAAGCTAAGGCCGAGGCTCTTCAGAACGAAATCAACGGGCTCCGGGCACAGTTGTCGCAGAAGCGTTTGGACTATCAACTGGAGACCAGGAAGATTGTCCCTAACATGGGGAGGGGCGAAGGTTACGGTCCCGGGTACGGTCCGGGCATGATGGGCTATGGACCCGGTTACGGCCGCGGTATGAATGGATATGGTATGATGGGCTATGGTTACGGTCCGGGCATGATGGGTTACGGACAACACATGGGTGGGTATGGCGGCGGTGCCTGCTGGAACTAATCCTTGTGATGGGTCGCACGTCTCTGGAAGAAATCTTTTCAACGTGCGACCCTCCATTGTATTCAGATACCGAATCTCCCACCTTCTCATCCATCCCTTCAGTCTGCTCAGAAAGAGCGTCACAATTCGAATGAAATTCCGGTCATCTGCTTTACACTCGCTTGAAGAGAGAAGTGGGTGTAAAAAAAGAGGAAACAATATAGAGGGAGAGACACCATGAACCCTGCGATACCCTGTTTCCAAAGGAGGAAGATCTGAGATGAACGTACTTTTTATTATCAGCACTGATGATGCGGAAACCATCTATAACGCCATGAGACTCGCCAATGTGGGGACTGAAAAAGGAGATAACGTAAGCGTGTTCATGCTGGGAAAAGGCGTTCTTTTTGAAAAATGCGATAGCGAAGATTATGATGTCATGGGGCAGATGAACCAATTCGAAGGCGATTTTTTCGTCTGAGGTGTTTGCATGAAATCTCACGGTCTGGTGGGATCAAGCAGCTGCCCCATTGGATGGATGGATGACCTCTACGAATTGGGCAAGGAAGCAGATAAGGTCTTCACGTTTTAGCGCAAAGTGACAGAGCGCCACAGCCTGGTATGGACCGATACGTGTTTATGACGACCGGAGTTCCTGAAGCGTAAATGCTGTTTGAAGCGTGTCGCTTTAGCTGTCGAGGGCACCGCGTGCGGCAGACTTTCTCACCTTTTCCCGGTTTCTCAAAAACCAATCGGGATCAAGACATCTTTCCCCACATGGCGTACATCCAGGGCTCCCACCATGCTCAAGGTACGTTCCAATTCCCGGGAGATCCCGGCTATGACGTCCCGTACACCGTTTTGTCCGTCCGCCGCAAGCCCGTAAAGGATCGGTCTCCCAAGACCCACCAGGGAAGCCCCGAATGCAAGTCCTTTGAGAACGTCGCTGCCTCGCCTGAAACCCCCATCCACCATGATCACCGTCTGGCCGCCCACCTCTTTCATAATTTCATCCATCATCTGGAGGGGATGGGGCAGGTAATCGATGGTGTGGGCGCCGTGGTTGGAAACCAGGATTCCATCGGCTCCTGCATCCACGGCCTTCCGGGCATCTTCTCGGCTCAGGACGCCTTTAAAGATAAGGGGCACCGAGATGATCTTTCGGATGGCTTTGAGCTCTGAAAGGGAGAGGGGAGAACAATCAAAGACCATCTGTCTGTCCAAGATCTTGGTACCCTGACCCGAATCGATTTCTATCCCGATCCAGTCCACGCCGACTCGCTCCATGTTTTCCAGAGCGTCATACATCTTTTTGCGATCCTTGAGAGGCTTTACGTTGGCAGCCAGCGGGACGCCCGTGCCCTTCAATCCCTCCAGGTTCGCCGGGATGGGAGATCCGGTCCACATGAGGCTCCCGGCCTCCTTGAGTCCCCGGGCCACATCCATAAGTCCGCCATCGTTGATGGCGGGAATGGGCATGGTCATGGCGGACATGACCACGGGTGTATGAAGAGTCAGCCCAAGGACTTCAACCTCCATTCCCGGTTCCGGGACGGCATCAATAGCCTTCTGCCTGAAGGTATACCCATTCATAGTCCTTCGGTTAAGGGCAAGGACAAACTCCGTTTCCACGCCCCCGAGAAAGATACCGATATCCTTGGTCATCAAGGCTGCTTTTCCCTTCTTGTAGATTTCTCCCAATTCCATGTCCCTATCTCCTTCGTGTTGAATTTGATGAATCGGTGGCTATCATTAACGAGCGACCTGTTCGTCTGACGCGAACCCTTTGTCACTGAAATCTCTTTTGAAAAGAAAAAGATCTACTTGTCAGGGTAAGTCACAATGGTTTGCATTGCAACAACAAGATCTTGAGATGCAGTAACTTGGGGACTCAATTTGGAATCAAAATCGACCGAAAACCGTGAAGTTGAAACGCTCAATTCAGGGATGTGCCTGTTCGACGCGGCAAGAGTAAGCAGAAAACCAAGCACAGCAGAGACGCTGCGGCGGATGCCCAGAAGACCATTGAAACGCTCTGTCCGACGGTTTCCTGGAGAGTTTTAAGGGCGTCCGCCGGAATCAACGACTGGATATCGGGTCGGAAAATCTGCTCGATATTCTGACGGATCTGTTCGCCAATCCCCGGCGGCAGACTACTGCCAAGACCGGATTCAGACAACGTCCCTATGAACCGAGCATTGAGCAGGCTGCCGGAAACCCCCACTCCGATGGTGCCGCCGAGTGTTCTGGCAAACTGCTGGGAAGCGGTGGCAGCACCGAGGTTCTCGGTCTTCAGACTGTCCTGCACGATCAACA
>CAYUCJ010000368.1:0-3514 GCA_964443285.1 uncultured Desulfobacteraceae bacterium
GACGAGCATGGCCTTTTCATGCCCGGCGTAAATCCTGGCGGCCTTTTCCAGATCTCCAGAATCCACACCGGTCAATTCACGCACCTTTTCCGGCGGGTAGTCCGAGACGATAGATCGCATTTCCTCGAAGTTCTCCGTTCTCTCCCGGATATAGGTCCGGGCCTCGAGTCCTTCCTTCAGGATAATATGCATTAGCCCGTTCAGGAGAGCGACATCCGTGCCGACCTTGTGTCTTAAGTGGATGGCCGCCATCTTTGCAAGCGGTATCTCCCGGGGGTCCGCAACGATCAGTTGGGCCCCTTTCTTTGCCACTGCGCTGATGATCTTTGAGGCAATTAAAGGGTGCTGTTCAGTCGTGTTGGAACCGATGACCAGGAAGGCTTCAGCATCCTCAAACTCGGCAATGGAATTGGTCATGGCTCCGCTGCCGAAGCAAGCGGCAAGACCTGCCACCGTGGAGGAATGTCAGAGTCGGGCACAATGGTCGATATTGTTCGTTTTGAAGACAGCTCTCGCCAGTTTCATGAAGAGGAAGTTCTCTTCGTTGGTCAGTTTGGCGGAGGAGAGGAAAGCCAGTGCTCCGGGTCCATGTTCCTCGCTGATACGTTTAAACCTTTCCGCCGTCAGATCCAGCGCCTCAGCCCAGGTAGCGTTTCTTGCGATCCCCCGGTCACGGATCAGGGGTGTTTTCAACCTCTCCGGGTGGTTGACGAACTCGTGAGCCCCCCAACCTTTGATGCAAAGGGCCCCCCGGTTGACAGGATGGTCGCGGCTCGGTGTCACACCGACGGCCTTTCCTCCCTGCACTTCCAAATAGAAATTGCATCCGCACCCGCAAAAGGGGCAGACGACCAGTGTAAGGGCCATTAGATTGCCTCCTTGTTGTGAAGCAGTTCAGAATACCTGAATACCGGGCCATCGGTGCAGCAATAGTATTCTCCGATGGCACAGTGGCCACATTTTCCCACGCCACATTTCATCATCCTCTCCAGGGACATGAATATCCGCTCAGGAGGGATTTCTCTTGCCAGCAGTTCCTTGATGACAAAGCGATACATGATGGGAGGGCCGCAGAGGGCGCAAAAGGTGGACTCGGGCCGCAGTTCGACCTTTTCGAAGAGACCGGTGACAACGCCCACATACTGTCTCCAGATCCCTTCGTCGTCCACGTCGACGCTCAGAAAATATTTCAGATCCGTTCGGTTCATGAGCCCCAGAAGTTCATATTTGAAAAGGATGTCATCCGGATTCCTGGCACCGTACATGAGAACCAGATCACCGTAGTTCGCCCGGTCATCCAGAACCGCGTAAAGGAGAGATCTCAGGGGTGCCATGCCGAGTCCGCCGGCGACGAGCAGGATATCCTTCCCTTTGAGCACGTCCAGGGGAAACCCCCTCCCGAAAGGTCCTCGCAGGCCCACGAGATCCCCCTTCTGCATTGCGAAGAGTCCGTTCGTAACAAGGCCTGCCCGGCGAACGCAGATTTCAATGGAACCCGGGCGCGTGGGAGGGGAGGAAATGGATATGGGGGCCTCCCCGACACCCAGGACCGTGAGTTCCACGAACTGGCCGGGTCCTTGAGAAAAGTGCTCTGTTACCGTATCATCCAGGAATCTGAGCTGGAAAAGCCTGTGACCTCTGATCTGTGGCAGAATGTTTTCTATCCTGGCCAAGTGAGGCTCAAAAGCCAGATCCGGTTCACCGTTCTTCTTCAATGCCTGGGCCATATCCTTCTCCTCCCACGCCGGCTTGAGCACGTTTCCTACCTTCAAAAACCTTGGGGAACCGCATGGTAAAGGTCGTCCCCCGCCCCTCCGTGCTGTCCACCTCTATAAGACCTCCGTGGGCTTCCACCATCTTCTTCACAATGGAGAGCCCAAGTCCGGACCCTTTGATGGGTGCGTTTCTGCGCCCGTCCACCCGGTAGAATTCATCAAATATCCTGTCCAGATGTTCCCCGCCTATTCCCTTGCCATTGTCTCGAATCTCGGCGAAGACCTCCTCGTCCTTTTCATAGAGGACGACTTTCGCCCAGCCGTCTTGCCGGTTGTATTTGATCGCATTGCTTATGAGGTTGTTGAAGGCTTCTTCCAGGGGAATCTTGCTGCCTTTGATGGGCGAGAGGCCGGCCGGTGCCTCAAAGGACAGGGCCACGCCCTTCTCGTCGGCAAGAAGCCTCGAAAAGGAGATGGCCTCTCTCGCGATATCCTGAAGGCTTATAGCCTCGAACTGTTCAGACATCTTGAACGAATCAAATGTGGCCAGGCTGAGCCATCTGTGGACGAGATCCAGCATCTCCCGGAGCCTCTCGATGCAGCGTGCCATCATTGCCTTCACATCATCGGGGATCTCACCGGCCATCCCACCGAGGATGACCTCAAGATACTGCACCGTCGCGGCCAGCGGAGATCTCAATTCGTGAGAAACCAGGGAGATCATGTTCCTTCTGATCTTTTCCTGCTCTCTTCTCAGTGCGGCTCTCTCCAAAAGGAGGTTTCTATGTTCCAGTCCCCTTTTCACAGCCAGACGGATTTCATCGGGAGTGGAAGGCTTGGCAAGAAAGTCGTATGCCCCCTTCTTCATGGCATCAACGGCCAAAGAGATGGTCGCATAACCGGTGATGATGATCTTCACCGCATCCGGATCCCTCTCCTCCATTTCTTCGAGCACATCGATGCCGTCTTTTCCAGGCATCTTGAGATCGATCAGGATGAGATCAGGATGGAATGCCCGGAACACCTCGAGGCCATCGAGGCCGTCGGCGGCAGTCCTGACAATATGCCCTTCCTTTCTCAACGCCCGCGCAAAGGAATCCCTGATGACCTCTTCATCGTCGACCACCAGGACACGTCCCCTTTCGATGATCATATGCGGCTCCCTTTCCCCAAAAGCTCTTTGATTTTGTCGAGCAGTACGTCCGAACTGACCGGTTTCTGCAGGAGAGCTTCGGCCTGGAGATAATCCCCATCGGTCTCAGGGCTGAACTTGAGTCCTGTTACTTCCGTAACGGCCGTCAGGATGATGATGGGGATATCCCTGTATCTGTCATCCTGCTTGATATCTCTGCACATGTTGAAACCATCATCAAATCTTTCCATCATGACATCGAGGAGGACCACGTCCGGGCGTGACCTCTCAATGGCCTTCATACCTTGATCCACGTCCCCGGATGTCTCAACTTCATAACCTGCTGAAACCACGATTTTCTCGATCGCCGACGCAAAGTCCGAATCATCGTCCACGATCAACACCCGCTTCTGTCCGCCCATTCGCAAATCCTCCCTTGGTTGCGCAATCGCGTGCGAAATGCCCCTTTTGCCGTGCAGGGACTCGCCGTTGTACATCATGGATGGAGGAAACTATTTGGTCCGGTTAAAACAACTCGTTACCGAATGATCTGAAGATTGATGACTTTGTAAAAAGTCATCATCGGGCCCATGGACGGGCGCGCAAATCAGTGGGTGCGACGCAACCCGTTGATTTGTAAGGAAATCGAAAATCACACTTTTCGGTT
>CAYUCJ010000369.1:0-3514 GCA_964443285.1 uncultured Desulfobacteraceae bacterium
CTCTGCCATCTGAGCTACGCTGGCGTTCATAGCCAGTTTTCAAAATATCCTGCTGCATGACCACTAGCTAAAAAAATGTAAGAAGTAAATTTAATGATATAGCAAAATTATTTCAATGGTCGAAATAAGGCATTATATAGGCTGAGAGCTCCTAATGGCTTATTTATTCTATTTTTCATACATTTTTGTTCATTTACTCGTTTTTTTATAAGAACATCTTCCTGCTGCTCCAGAAGACATCCTGCTTTCCCTTCCAACGAAGTCACCTAATTCACCGAAGCTCAGGAAGGGGCCTGAGGGTCTTTTTCGGACCCTTTCTCATAGTGCACTTGGCACAGGGCTTCGACATGGGCGGCTATTTGGGGTTTACTGCTCATGAACCTCACGCGAATCTACCGCGTAGCGTTAAACACCGATTAGGCGGCCATCCCCTTCGGCCTGTTTAGAAAGGGTCTGAAAAAGATTGTCAGGACGCCTCCTCTTCGTTGCCAATAGGCTGCCGCATGCGGCATGAATCAGCTTTTGAAAAATCGTCTTATTCAATGGAGGTCAGGAGGAGGGCCTGAGGATCTTTGTCAAATTCGGTTCCAGATCGTTCTGCATGGTCAGCCGGTGGGGACATAAATAAGCTTCGGAGACACCACCACGCTTCATTTTTCGTTCATCAACGCCTTATATTCAATTCGAAATTGTATATTTTAGTATGGAACCAAAAGAAAAAGCAAATTTTTTAAGAAATTCCAAAAAACCTTCCGGCCCCGGATTGGGTTACCCATCCGATTGTAGCCTGTGAGGAAGGATTTCTCACGATTCCATCGAAATAGTGAAAAATCGAGAGATTAATGCTTGAACCTTCCTCTGCTTTGTGCTAACAAAGAATTTCCAAAGACATTGTTCACGGCTCAACATAAAAAAGGCATCTTAAAGTAGGAGGGAAAACATGGCAGCTTTATTGGGTGGATTGGTTGCATTGGTACTGGGCTTGATTGGAATTATTTTTTGGTGGGGCGATTTCCTTCAGATTCTGAGAGGCAGCATCCCTCTGATGCTCCTCCTGGGTGGTGCCTTGGCAGGGTATCTGGGGTTTGAAGAACTCAAGGACAAACGTGCGGCCGATTCATTTCAGGATACCGGAGCAGACTTGAAAGAAGAGGTTCAGAGTCTCAAAGAGGAAATCAAGGGACTCAAGAAAGAACAGGGGCCTGCAGAAGAAGCCGCCAAGGAAGACAAAACAAAGTAAAGTTTGAAGCCCGTCTATCCGAAAGGTTCCCCGGATAAGGTCTTGATCGAATTTCACGCCTTGGAAGTCCCGGGGACCGGACTCCTTGCCATTCTATCAATAAAGAAAGATCCCGAACAGGCCACCTTCCTGTTCGGGATCTTTCTTTCTTACAAGCCCACGATCTCCAGAGCGTTAAAAAAGTAGCCTATTTCAAATCTGGCCGTCTCTTCCGAGTCGGATCCGTGAACCACATTCTTTTCAATATCCGTGGCAAAGTCATGCCTGATGGTCCCTTCCTCCGCTTCTTTGTAATTGGTCGCCCCCATCAGTTTTCTGTATTTTCCAATGGCACTTTCGCCTTCCAGGACCATGACCAGGCAAGGCCCTGACGACATGAAGTCGGTGACGCTATCAAAAAAAGGTTTGCCTTCGTGCACCTTGTAAAAACCCTTTGCCTGATCTTTTGTCATCCTGATCATCTTCACGGCCACAATCTTGAGCTCTGCATTTTCCAGGCGCGCCACCACTTCTCCAATCAAGTGTCTGGACACACCGTCCGGCTTAATAATGGAAAGTGTCCTTTCTCCCATAAAGCTGAATCCTCCTCACGATAATTTCGTTGACGTTTTACTTTTTCATTTGTTATAAGTTAATGTTTATAAGAATACAATACAGACCCACAGTCAAGGGATTTATGGTTCTGCTCATCGAAGAGGGGGGAAGTCCCTCTCTTTTTTTCCTGGAGCAAGAGCTGCATGGATCTGAAGACAAGCTCGACAAAGGGTCTGGAAAGGAATCAACACATAATGGTTGGTACTACAGAAAAACAACACCGGAACTTTGACAGAATGGACGCCGATCATGTCTATAAATTCAACTGCTCACCCGGCCTCTCCTGTTTCACCCAATGCTGCCAGGACGTCACGATCGTCCTGACGCCCTATGATGTCGTACGAATGAAAAAGGCCCTCGGGATATCTTCGGGCGAATTTATTGATAACTATACCATCCTGCTCAACAGGAAAGACAAGCTCATCCCACTGGTCGTCCTGAAAATGAACGATGAGGACAAAAGATGCCCCTTTGTCAAAAAGGATGGATGTACCATCTACGAAGACCGTCCGTGGCCCTGCCGCATGTACCCCCTGGATATGAATGACGACGGCACTTTCAGAATCATTGCAGATTCTTCCAGGTGCCGGGGTCTCCAGACCGATGAAGCCTGGCCCATTTCAGAGTGGCTCATCGCCCAGGGTGTAGCCATCTACGAAGAAATGAATGCTCTTTTTTCCCAGGTGACCACCCCGCTGCAGGCGGGTGGCCTGGACATTGACAACCCTCAGATCCACAAGATGATGTTCATGGCCCTCTACAATGTTGACAGATTCAGGGAGTTTGTTTTCAAGAGCAGTTTCCTGGAACGTTTTGAGGTGGACCCGGTAACCGTTGAAAAAATCAGGAAAAGTGACATCGAACTCCTGAAATTCTCCTACGACTGGATCAAATTCGGGATCTTTGGCCAGAAGACCTTTGCGGTCAAGCCGGAACAGGCCGAAAAGTAGCAAACGCCCAACGTCATGCATACCGAAAAGGCCAACGATCTTCTCACCCCACTGAAGGGGTCATCTTTCCATTTTGCTTGTCACAAAGAAATCGCCTGCTTTAACCGCTGCTGTGCGAAACTCCGCCTGATTCTGACGCCCTACGATATCCTTCGCACAAAAAACCGACTGGGCATCTCGTCACGGGAGTTTCTTGACCACTTTACAGACACCCTTATCAACGAGCACCCCCGTTTTCCAATGGTCAGACTGGTCATGCAGAAGGATGAAGAACAACGCTGCCCTTTCGTGATGGAAGAGGGCTGCAGCATCTACGAAGATCGGCCGGGGGCCTGCAGGCTCTATCCCCTTGGACGTGCATCAACTGCTGTGGAGGGGGAAGACCAGGCCAGGGAACAGTATTTCATGGTCAATGAAGCGCACTGCCGGGGTTTTGAGGAAGAAAAGGAGTGGACACTTGATGATTGGCTCACCGACGAAGGTCTCAGGGATTACTTGAAGATCAATGACAAGTGGCTCGAAATCTTGAACTCACCAAAGAGTTTAGGTCCGGAAAAGTATCTGGCCCAAAAGCACAAAATGTTTTTTATGGCGTCCTATGATCTGGATAAATTTCGTGAATTCATCTTTGAAAGTCGGTTCTTTTCGCTTTTCCGCGTGGACCCTGCCAGCAAGCAGTCTTTGGAATCCAACGATGAGGCTTTGATATGCTTCGCCTTTGACTGGCTCA
>CAYUCJ010000370.1:0-3501 GCA_964443285.1 uncultured Desulfobacteraceae bacterium
TCAGAGAGGCCGTGGACGAGGACTGGTCCCGTTCCCGCCGGATGGGTGTCACCGCTGTGCCGACCTTTGTGCTGGACAGTCAGAGGCTGGTCGGGGCCCAACCCTATAAGGTTCTGGAACAATTTCTGGATGCCAGGGGCGTGAAAGGGCGCAAATGAGCCTTCAGCACTCAGCTTACCTCCTTGTGGTTCTATGTTTTATGCTGATCGCCCAGGAAAAGGTGGAAGAACCACGTTCTTAAGCTATAAGGTTTGTGAAAGGCAGCCCTGCATGTATGATGTAGGAACCCAACAACCTAACTGCGTTCCTCTGTGTGCACTGATGACGCGGCCATTCTGCAGTCATGGGAAGAGTCGAGAGGGGAAGGCAAGATTAGGACTATTGGAACCAGCATCCATGATCGGCAACGGGCCCTGGATTCAGAGCTCGATCTGCTGATGGTTCGCTCGAAGGAAAAAAATGGATAGGAAAGCAAAGGTACGAGAATATAAAGATACGCCTCGCCCCATGGGTATCTACCAGATAAAGAACAAGGTCAATGGAAAGATACTCATCGGATCCAGTGTTAATTTGCCGGCGGCAATAAATCGCTGTAAAGCTGAGCTGGAGTTCGGCAGTTACCGAAATACAGTTCTACAGAAGGAATGGAAACAATTCGGTCCTGACATGTTTGAATTCAAAGAACTTGAGCTTCTTGAACCGGCAGATGATCCGGCTTATGATCCTACTGAAGATCTTCATGTTCTCGAAGAGCTTTGGAAAGAGAAGCTGTCTCCATTCGGTGAAAAAGGATACAACAAACCGCCAAAGGATGGCGCTTGACCTGTCGCTTGTGGCGGACTCGGTTCGCTCGCCGTACGGCCCATCGTTGAATGCATAAAAATAAGGGACAAACATCATGGATATCCAGACACTAACAACATTCTTCATGTGGTGTACCATCATAAACGGAGCCCTGTTTGTCTGTTCGACCACAGTGTTTATATTGGCGCCGGATGTGCTATACCGCATTCAAAGCAGATGGTTTTCCATTCCCCGAGAAACCTTCAACGTTGCCTTTTATTCATTACTCGGGTTCTTCAAAATTGTCCTTCTCGTCTTCAATGTCGTTCCCTACGTGGCGCTGTTGATCGTCAAATGAACAGGGTTACAACATGCAAATGAGGCCGGGCTGGAGACCTTTAAAGTAAATAAGAGATCAAATCCCTGATTGATCTTCATGAAAGTCATAGAATATTTGATCCATAGTCAACACGAGTGGCCGAAAAAGGAACGTCGCTTTGCAGGCAAACGGTCTTGCCTGCACGATTGTGCTGCTTCCCAGGTAACGATGAAAGGGAGATGAAAAAATGGGCAGACGGGTATTGCGAACAAAGCTGTGCGATATGCTGGGGATCGAGTACCCGATCATCAGCGCGGGTATGGGGCCCACACTGATCGGAGAAAATACCGGCGCACCGGTTGACCTGGTGGTCGCCGTTTCGGAGGCAGGAGGCATGGGTGTGCTCGGTGGGAGCGGATTTACGGTCGATGAGCTGCGTGACGCCATTCGCGAGATCAAGGGCCGGACGGACCGTCCATACGGGGTTGACCTTCTCCTGCCCAAGAACTTGGATATGAGCCGGCGAGGACTGGGGATGGCCGGGGTCGACCAACTGCCTCTCAATGAGGTCCTGAAAACCTTGCCTGAACCGCACCGAAAATGGATCGCTAAGGTCAAAGAGGAGATGAGGCTTCCCGAGACGGACGTGATGGTGAAGATGAATACCACCACCATGCGGCCCAAGGAGGCGATTCGGGTCTGCGTTGACGAGAAGGTACCCCTGTTTTGCGCGGGCCTGGGCAATCCTGGCTTCATGGTGGAAGAGGCCCATGCCAACGGCATGAAGGTGTTGGGCATCACTGGGAACGCAAAAAACGCACGGCGCATGGCTGACTCCGGCATCGATCTGCTTGTGGCCCAGGGCCATGAGGGTGGAGGCCACACGGGCCGCATTGGCACCATGGCACTCCTTCCAGCCGCCATCGACGCGGCAGCACCCGTGCCCGTTCTTGCCGCCGGCGGCATTGGGGACGGCCGCGGGGTGGCCGCAGCGCTCGCCATGGGCTGCATCGGCGTTTGGATAGGCACGCGCTTTCTCGCCACCGACGAAGGAGGGGCCCTTCCGATCAACAAACGGCGGATCATCGAGTCCACCGACGAGGGCACCCGCGTCAGCACCGCCTATACGGGCAAGACTCTTCGGGCCAGCTACAATAAATTCCACGACCTCTGGAACGATTCCGGACTGGAACCGCTTCCATTCCCGACCCAGGTGATGATCTCCTCAGCCCTTCTGGCCGCCTTTGTCAAGTCCGGAAAGGACGACTACGTGGGCGGACTGGCAGGCCAGGTCTCAGGAATCATCAAGGAGATCAAGCCCGCGCGTCAAGTCCTCGAGGAGATGGTGGAGGAGACCCTGGAAATTCTCACGCGAAGACTCCCTGAGACCGTCATTGTCAAATAGCTCATGGAAGAATGGAATCCTGAAAAGTATCCAGGGGATGCTGCAGCAGCCTTAAAAGTGGGAGAGGCGTTTTCCAAAGGAAAGGAATTCGCTCGTTCACTTTGAACCCAACGAGCCGACTGACCGGAAGAGCAGATTGGATATTTCGAGTAACGAGCATCGATGTATGGAAAGGAACCAAACTCAGAAAGGGGAGAAAACCATGAAGGTAGTGGCATTTAACGGGAGTAGCCGGAAGGACGGGAATACGGCCATACTGCTGGGCGCCGTCCTTGAAGAACTCGCAAAAGAAGGAATCGAAACCGAACTGATCCAAATGGCCGGAAAACAGCTGCAGGGTTGTATCGCCTGTTACAAGTGCTTTGAAAACAAAGACAGGAAATGCTCGGTGAATTCGGATAAGCTGAATGAATACCTCGGAAAGATGATCGAAGCCGACGGGATGATTCTGGGTTCTCCGGTCTACTATGCAGACGCGACCGCAACGATCAAGGCGCTCATTGAGCGCTCCGGATTTGTCTCAACCGCAAATGGAGGGCTTTTCACGCATAAGGTGGGGGCTGCCGTTGCCGCAGTCCGTCGAGCGGGCGCCATACGGACGTTCGATACACTCAATCACCTGTTTCAATACAGCCAGATGTTCATTGTCGGTTCAACCTACTGGAACATGGGCATAGGCCGTAATCCCGGCGAGGTCAGGGACGATGCCGAGGGCATGAGGACCATGGAAAACCTTGGGAAGAACATGGCGTGGCTGCTCAAGAAAATTTACGCATAGAAGACCGCTGGGTTCCGAGCGACGCGCCTGTAGCCAACCATCTAAGAAGGCGGCTATTCCCGACTTTAAGAAATTTCATGCGGCATCGAGGAACTGAAGTTCACGTGCCTTTGCAGTAAATGAATCCTCCAAGACGGTGGGTTTGGGGAAGTCAAGACGCTACTTGTTTTCAGGACTGTTTTTTGAACAGTGTTCTCGCTCCCTGAACGGTTTCAG
>CAYUCJ010000371.1:0-3501 GCA_964443285.1 uncultured Desulfobacteraceae bacterium
GGAAACCACATCTGCAGACCAAGCCTGGTCGCAAAGTATGCGTGGCCTCACTCGGGCAAGAGGAGTGTCTTGCACTCCAATTTTTCCAGATTCTCCACAATCCGACCCACAAGGGTCTTCATGGATTCGTCATCACCGGAGAAAAGGCCCCAGTTGACGCCCTCCCAGTTGGTGGATGTGGTGGTCCAGTCTTCCCTGGCGGCATAGAAGATCTTCCACCAGAACTTCATATCATCGGGTTCACCGAAGGGTTCCTTGGAATTGATGGTCACCATGATGTTGGCACCCTTCTTGTCCACCGGAACGTAAAACCCCGGGAACCCTTCATCCTCGTCCATCTCCTTGGCCAAGTCCGCCAGGAGAAAAAGAAAATCGTCCCTGGGGATGCCGAGGTTGTTCCCTCGTTCCAGGTCCATGACCACGCCCTTATGGATCGGTCCCGGCACCTTGTCCCGTTCGCGAAGGGTTCTGGCCCGGCGCATCATCTTCAGGATTTCAACCCCTTGCGGGCACGCGTATTCACACCGGCCGCACAGGGTGCATACCCATGGGAACCGGGAATCTATCAGCTCCTGGTCCAATCCCAGGGCCGCCATGCGGACCGCCTTTCTGGGGTCCATCCCGTCAACGCCGGTAACCGGGCATCCCCCTGCGCAGGTTCCGCAGGTGAAGCACACATCGGCCCATTCGGGAGCAACCCTCAACCTGCTCGCCTTTTTGTTTACAACAACTGGCTCCATCCCATTCTCCTCCTCAGAATAGCATTGCGGTTTGCATTTTGTTGTTACACGCCTCTTTTAGCGGCTTTGTCCGGGAAAGTCAATGCCGAAAACCTGAAAAATCTCTCAGAATCTGTTCATGCTCTCCTGCCACCGGGATTCCACGGCCATACCAGGAAGATAGTTAAATTATAGCTACATTGTAAATCTTTCTGTTGCCAAACTCTGACAAATAGGTTATACCGCATACGTACCCCCAAAATGAATTGATAGTCTTGAAGAAAATGACTTTGTTAGAAGCTGATTTGTGCAGCAGGCGACAGCCTATGAGAAACGAAGAGGAGCCGGGCGTGAGACGACACGCGTGGAGAGCCAGGTGAACGGGATGTTCCTGAAGTGGCATCATTTTGTCCCTGGAACAGGACAGTGGAAAAGCGAAATCCCTGAGCGAGGAGTCATGGACGACGGAGGGAGCGTAGCTTCTGGAATATGGTGTTTGCCTGGCTCTTGGGAACCACGACTTCGTTGGAAGTCATAAATATTTTGAAACGTTTAGGGAGGAAAATCAATGGATTTTGCTTTGAGTGATGAACTTCAAATGCTCCGCGACATGGCCCGTGACTTCGCGGCGGAGAAGATAGCACCCTTTGCCGACAAATGGGATGAAGAACACTATTTCCCCTACGAAGAGGTGATCAAACCCCTGGGAGAGCTGGGTTTCTTCGGCACCGTTATTCCGGAGGAGTACGGGGGAAACGAAATGGGCTGGATGGCCGCCATGGTACTCACCGAGGAATTGGCCAGGACCTCGAGTTCCGTGAGGGTCCAGATCAACATGCAGACCCTGGGCTGTGCCTTCACCATTTACCGTTATGGTTCGGATGAAATCAAGAAAAAGTATGTCCCCAAACTTGTGAGCGCAGAATACATCGGCGGCTTCGGAATCACCGAACCCAATGCCGGCTCCGATGTCATGGCCATGAAATCCACTGCTGTGGACAAGGGAGATCACTGGCTCCTCAACGGCTCCAAGACGTGGATTTCCAATGCACCCGTTGCGGATGCCATCGTCTACTATGCCTATACGGACAGGGACGCCAGGGGAAAGGGTCTCTCCGCTTTCGTGGTTGAACCCAAGAACTTCAACGGGGTGACGACCACTGACCTGGACAAGCTGGGCACCCGCTCCACACCCACCGGTGAGATCTATCTGGAAGACACCAAAGTCCCGAAAGAAAACATCCTGGGCAATCCCGGCGACGGTGCCAAGATCGTCTTTGGATCCCTCAACCAGTCCCGCCTTTCCGCCGCGGCCGGCGGCGTTGGACTGGCACAGGCTTGTCTGGACACCGTGACGGCCTATTGCCGGGAACGGGAACAATTCGGAAAACCCATCGGACAGTTTCAGATGAATCAGGACCTCATCGCCCAGGTGGCGGTCGAGATAGAGGCGGCCCGCCTGATGGTTTATAAGGCTGCTTGGCAGAAAGACCAGGGCCAGCTCGGAAATACGCTGGAAGTGGCACATGCCAAGTACCTGGCCGGCGAACTCGTGGTCAAGGCCACCCAGATGGCCATGAAGATCATGGGGGCTTATGGGTATTCCACGGAATATCCCGTCGCCCGATTCTACAGGGATGCGCCCCCATACTATATGGTTGAGGGCTCCACCAACATCTGCAAGTGGATTATTGCTCTGGATCAGTTGGGCATCAGGAAGGCCAACCGGTAAAGTTTGTGATAGATAATGGAGGATAAAGAATGCGACCCTATTTTCAGAATATGACGGCCTTTGGCAAACCGCTCACGGATAAACAAAAAGAGAGCTCCAGAGAAAATGTGGAACAGATTAAAGCAGTGGAAAAACAGGTTTCCGAGGCGGTTGAGGCCGTCAAGAATGCGGGAATCCCTATAGAAGTCATCAGAAAGCGTGGACAGTTGACCGTGTGGGAGAGGATTGATTACCTCATTGATCCGGGCACCTGGTGCCCCCTCCACACCCTTTACAATCCCCTTTCCAATGAGGAAGGAACCACCGGCGTCATCGACGGCCTTGCGAAAATCAACGGCAAGTGGGCCGTGGTCATCGGTTTTGACAACAAGGTCATGGCCGGGGCCTGGATCGCGGGCCAGGCCGACAACCAGTTGAGGGTCACGGATATGGCCAAACGCCTCCATGTCCCCCTGGTCTGGATCGTCAACTGCAGCGGCGTGAAACTGACGGAACAGCAGGAAGTCTATGCCAACCGGCGCGGCAACGGGACCACCTTTTTCCGTCATGCCGAACTGGAAAAATCAGGCGTGCCCATCATTGCGGGCATCTACGGGACCAACCCGGCCGGAGGGGGATACCAGGGGATCAGTCCCACCATCCTCATCGCCCACGAAAAGGCCAACATCGCTGTAGGCGGTGGAGGCATTGTGGGCGGTATGAGCCCCAAGGGTTTCTTCGACGAGGAAGGCGCGGAACAGCTCATAGAGGCCACCCGCCATTTCAAGGAGGTTCCGCCCGGGAGTGTTCCCATCCACTACAATGAAACAGGATTTTTCAAAGAGGTCTACAAAACGGAAGAGGAGGTCCTGGACGCCTTGAAAAAATATGTGGATATGGCGCCCGCTTACGACCCTGCTTTTTTCCGAGTGGATGCACCCAAAGAACCGAAATTTACAGGGGAAGATATCAACCACATCGTAGCCTTCAACCAGAAGCGAAGCTACAGTCTCGATGAAATGCTGGCACGCATCTTTGACAACAGTGAACACATGGAATTCAGACCGGGCT
>CAYUCJ010000372.1:0-3464 GCA_964443285.1 uncultured Desulfobacteraceae bacterium
AACATCAATTTTGTGACACCCTCGCATATGGTGCCCCAGATCCTCGAATCCCTTGCTCCGGCCATTGAATCAGGCCTCAGAGTCCCCCTCGTCTACAATTCCAGCGGGTATGACAAGGTGGAGACGCTCGGGCTTTTGGACGGCATCTTTGATATCTATATGCCCGATTTTAAATTCTGGGATAAAAAATGGGCCGGAATATTGTGTGACGCCCGTGATTATCCTGAAAGGGCCGGAAAGGCAATCAAAGAAATGCATCGCCAGGTGGGAGACCTGGTCATGGATGGGGAAGGTATTGCGGTCCGTGGGCTCTTGGTAAGGCACCTGGTTATGCCGAACCAGATAGCGGGCACGGAAAACATAGCGGCATTTCTGGTAAAAGAGGTTTCCCCCAACACCTACGTCAACATCATGGACCAGTACCGTCCATGCGGAAATGCCGGTCAAGAGGCCCTGGTCAATCGCAGGTTGACGGATGAGGAATCCAGGGAGGCGCTCGAAGCTGCAAAAAGGGCCGGGTTGAAACGGCTTGATCAGAGGGAATGTCCCCGAGTGCTATTCGGATTTTGAATGAATAACGAAAGAACCTTTATCATAGGCGACATCCACGGCTGCCTGGATATGCTGAAACGCATGATGGAAAAAATCTCGTGGCAGCCGGATAAGGATCATCTGATCTTCCTGGGGGATTATATCGACCGCGGTGAAAACCCCAAGGGCGTCGTGGACTACATCCTTTCCCTGCAGAAACGCTCTTCCCGAATTGAGTGTCTCCTGGGAAATCATGAGGCCATTTTTCTGGACTATTTGGCAGGACGGGACAAGAGGCTCTTCCTGATCAACGGCGGCTACAATACCCTTGAAAGCTACAACACAGACCGTGAAGGACCCGACAGCCTCATACCTGAAGATCACCTGGCCTTCTACGAATCGTTGAAGACCTATTGTGAACTCGAAAACTACTATGTGGTCCATGCCGGTTTCAAGCCGGGCATCCCCATCCCGGAACAGAACCGCGAGGACATGGTATGGATTCGAGACCCGTTTATCTTTTCATCCCATAATTTTGGAAAAAGGATCGTTTTCGGCCACACACCCTTCTCGGAACCCCTCGTGCTTGCAAATAAAATCGGCCTGGACACGGGGGCTGTCTATGGCAACAAGCTGACCTGCCTGGAACTTCCTGAATTTGTTTTTCATTCCACGGAGGCCTGATACGGTGATCGGGATCACGACCACCATCCCGGTGGAGATCGTGTACGCGTCCGGTCTCAGACCCGTCGATCTCAACAACCGCTTCATCACATCATCGAAGCCGGAGGATCTGGTTGTTCGTGCGGAGAGAGAAGGTTTTGCACACAATGTCTGCGCCTGGATCAAGGGGATCTACGGAACGGTGCTGGAAGGGAACTTCACCCGGGTCTTGGCCGTGACCGGCGGCGACTGCAGCAACACCATAGCCCTGGGAGAAGTCCTGGGCTCCAGGGGCGTTGAAGTGATTCCTTTTGCATTTCCCCTGAACCGCGCCCGGTCATCCCTCCACCAAGAAATGGATCAATTGAGAAGACGACTGGGGACATCCTGGGAGGAGATTTATTTCGCAAAGGAGAGACTGGACCGGATTCGGAGAAAGTTGAAAAGGCTGGACGAATTGACCTATGTTGAAAACCGCGTTTCCGGATTCGAAAATCATCTTTTTCTTGTCAACAGCTCTGATTTCAACGGGAACCCTGAGGCGTTCGAAAACCACCTCGATGATTTTCTATCAGGGGCGGAGGCAAGGAAGCCCCGGGCGGAGACAGTGCGACTGGGATACCTTGGTGTGCCGGCGATCTTTGAAAACCTCTACGAATTCATCGAATCCCTGGATGCACGGGTGGTCTACAATGAGATCCAACGCCAGTTCAGCATGCCTTTCGGGCAATCCGACATGGTAGATCAGTATCTTGCCTATACCTATCCCTACGCGTTAGGTGGACGCCTCCAGGACATTCGGGAGGCCATAGAAAGACGGCAACTCGACGGCCTCATTCACTACAGCCAGAGCTTTTGCCACAGGCAAATCTACGACATCCTATTGAGAGAAAAGCTCCAGATCCCCATTCTGACGCTTGAAGGGGACCGGCCTGCCCCCCTGGACAGCCGCACCGCGATGCGGATCGAGACGTTCATTCAGATGCTGAAAGACAGGAAGCACTGACCCGGAACCTACTTCTCTCCGCTGATAAGACCTTCGGCGATTTCCACGTCTTTCCGGCTCCCTATGTAAAGGGGAACGCGTTGGTGCAGTTCGGACGGTTTGATTTTCAGGATGGGGCCGTGTCCGTCGCTGGCATACCCTCCGGCCTCGCCGACGACCATGGCCAGGGGATTGGCCTCAACCATCAGCCGCAGTTTCCCGGTGGGCTTCTTCGGGTCTTTTAAATCGGCCGGGTACATGAATATGCCGCCCTTGAGGAGGTTCCGGTGAAAGTCCGCCACCAGGCTTCCCACGTAGCGCGCGGTATAAGGACGACACAGGGAATTTTCCGATCCTTTGAAATACTCCACGATTTTTTTGGTCTTTTTATCCCAGTATTGATAGTTCCCTTCATTGACGCTATAGATTTTTCCTCTCTCCGGAATCATTATGTTCTCATGTGAGAGGAGGAATTCCCCTACGCTGGGATAGAGGGTGAACCCGTGGACCCCTGTCCCTCCTCCCGTGGTATAGACCATCAGGGTGCTGGAGCCGTAGATGAAGTACCCGGCAGCCACCTGACGGATACCGGGCTGAAGAACTTCATCCAGCATGACCTCGGCCTGGGGGTCCGTATTGGTTCTCTTGTAGATTCCGAAAATGGTCCCGATGCTCACGTTGACATCGATGTTGGAAGAGCCGTCCAGCGGGTCAAACACAAGGATGTATTGCCCCTTGGGATACTGGGCCGGGATTTCGATGAGATCGGCTACTTCCTCGGAACCCATGCAACAGAGTTGTCCTATGTGCTGCATCCGTTCCACAATGACCCTGTTTGCGAAAAGGTCCAGCTTCTGGACTTTTTCGTTCTGGACGTTCACATCGCCTGTTCCACCCAGAATATCCACCAGTCCCGCCTTGTTGACCTCCCTGGAAATCACCTTGGCCGCCACGATGAGTTCACTCAAGAGCGTGGTGAAGGCACCGGTCGCTTCAGGATTCTGACGCTGCTGACTTAAGATGTGCTGGGTGATCGTGATACCAATGGCTGTTTTGTTCATTTGCATTCCTCCTAAAGGTTGACTCAGGCTGGGATTGATGGCTTCCCGGGAGGCCGCCGACGCGCCCGGTGACGGACGTCTTGTCTTTCATCAGCCGATTGGGCCGAGGGTCGCCGGTCTCCGGGACATCTGCTTCGGGGGTGGGTGCTAGATCGGGCTTTCCCTGTATTCCAGCCTGAAAATCTCCGCCATTGTAATAAAAATGGTGATGATGAGGGGACCGT
>CAYUCJ010000373.1:0-3439 GCA_964443285.1 uncultured Desulfobacteraceae bacterium
GAAATGGGAGACCAGCATATGGGCCTTCAGGCCCGGCTCATGTCTCAAGCCCTGAGGAAACTCACCGGAACCATCAGCAGGTCTCTGACCTCCGTCATCTTCATCAACCAGATCCGCATGAAGATCGGGGTCCTGTTCGGAAACCCAGAGACGACCTCAGGGGGCAATGCCCTCAAGTTTTACGCCAGCCAGCGTCTGGATATACGCCGCATCGGCGCCATCAAGGAAGGAGATCAAGTGGTTGGTAACCGGACACGCGTGAAGGTGGTGAAAAACAAGGTGGCCCCGCCCTTTAAACAAGCGGAATTTGATATCATCTACGGTCGCGGAATATCCAAGGATGGGGATATCCTCGATCTGGGGGTATCCCTGGACCTGGTGCAGAAGAGCGGGGCATGGTATGCCTTTGGCGATGACCGGATCGGTCAGGGAAGGGAAAACGCCAAACGTTTTCTTTCTGAAAATATCGACATCCGGGACGAAATCGCCCGGCTCATCCTGGAAAAAACAGGACTCAAGAGCCCCTCGGAACAACCGAAACCCGCCGAATAGACGCCTTAGGCAGGAGAGACCCCCAAACCTATAACAGAAATGCGATGGGACCTATGATAGATTTCAGAGAAATACGAGAGAAATTTTTTGACTACTTTACCGCCCGGAGCCACAAGAAAGTCCCCAGTTCCTCACTGGTCCCCCGTGACGATCCCACCCTGCTTTTCACCAATGCCGGCATGGTCCAGTTCAAGGGTCTGTATCTGGGTGAAGAAAAACGAAGTTACACGAGGGCCGTCACTTCCCAGAAATGTGTACGCGCGGGAGGGAAGCACAACGACCTGGAGAACGTGGGTTACACGGCCCGTCATCACACGTTCTTTGAAATGCTCGGCAATTTTTCTTTTGGCGACTATTTTAAGCAGGAAACCATCTCATGGGCATGGGAACTGCTGACCGAAGGATTCCGGCTTCCGGGTGAAAAGCTCTATGTCTCTGTTTACACAGATGACGATGAGGCGTACAGAATCTGGGAGGAAGAGATAGGCGTTCCAACCAATCGGATCGTTCGTTTGGGCGAAAAAGACAACTTCTGGACCATGGGTGACACCGGGCCCTGCGGTCCCTGCTCCGAAATAATGATCGATCAGGGACCGTCCCTGGGCTGTGAAAACCCGGAGTGCGCGCCCGGATGCGATTGCGACCGCTACCTGGAGATCTGGAACCTGGTATTCACCCAGTTTGATCGAAGCCAGGAGGGTGCCCTTTCTCCACTCCCCAAACCCAATATCGACACCGGTATGGGGCTCGAGAGGATCGCTGCGGTGGTCCAGGGCGTCCATTCCAACTATGAGACCGATCTGTTCAGGAGCATCATCGGAAGGCTTGCGGACCTCTGTGGGAGGGGTTACGGGGAAAACCAGCAACAGGACGTCTCTTTCCGTGTGATATCCGATCATGCACGGGCAGCGGCTTTCCTGATCGGCGACGGCATCATGCCGTCCAACGAAGGCCGAGGGTATGTCTTGAGGCGAATCATTCGCCGGGCCATTCGTTTCGGCCAGCACCTCGGCATGGAGGATCCCTTCCTTCACAAAATCTGCGGGAAAGTCATCGAAATCATGGGTCCCGATTACGGCGAGCTCATACAGGCGAAGACTCTGATCGAAAGCTTGGTTCACAACGAGGAAAAGCGCTTTTCCGACACCCTCCATTACGGCCTGAAGGTTTTGAATGATGAAATCGAAGCGTTGAAGGCCAGCGGGCAGAGCACCCTCTCAGGGGATGCCGCATTCAAGCTCTACGACACCTACGGCCTTTCCATTGACATCGTGCAGGATGTGGCCAGAGAAGAGCATCTGGCCGTGGACAACGCGGGATACGAAAGTGCCATGTCCCGTCGTCGAGCCCTTTCCCAGGAATCGTGGAAAGGAAGTGGCGAGGAAGAAATTCCGGAGGCCTATAAGGATCTCATGTCCCGGGGCCTGACATGCACATTTCTGGGATACGAAAACCTGACCTCCCGGGCGCGGGTCGCTGCCTGCATTGTGGACGGAAAACAAGTCGACGTGACCGAACCGGGGACGAAAGCGGGCATCGTCCTCGAGCAAACTCCCTTTTACGGCGAAGCCGGCGGGCAGGTGGGCGATACGGGGTGGATCGTGTCTGAGACCGCTCGTTTTCGCGTGGAGCGTACCAGAAAGTTCACCCAGGACCTCATCGTTCACGAAGGCGTACTGGAAACGGGCACGCTGGCGAAGGGGCACGAAGTGGAGGCCCTTGTGGACGAGGAAAAGAGACAGGCAACCGTCCGAAACCATTCCGCGACCCACCTCTTGCACGCCGCCCTTCGGGAAATCCTTGGAGACCATGTCAAACAGGCCGGATCCCTTGTCTCCCCGGAAAGGCTGCGTTTTGACTTCAGCCACTTCACCCAGGTGGACGCTGAGAAACTTCGAGAGATCGAATCAGTGGTCAACAGACACATTCGCGAGAACCTGGAGGTCAATACCCGGATCATGACCAAGGAAGAGGCCATGGAGACCGGGGCCATGGCCATCTTTGAAGAACGATACGGTGAAAACGTCAGGGTGGTGTCCATGGGGGACAGGGTCAGCCGCGAATTGTGCGGGGGGACCCATACGGGCAGGACGGGCGATATAGGACTTTTCCGTATCGTTGGAGAGGGTGGTGTGGCCGCAAATGTCCGTCGTATTGAGGCTTTGACGGGTGAACCCGCCTTGGAACACGATCAGGAACAGGAAAGGGTGTTGAGGTCTTCGGCCCTGCTCCTTAAAACCACGCCAAACCAGGTAAAGCAACGGCTGGAGCGCGTTTTGGAGGAGTTCAAAGAGAGAGAGAAACAAATAGAGGTACTCAAGGCCAAACTCCTCTCGCGGAAGTCTGGAGATATCCTGTCAAGGGTGAAAGAAATAGGGGGTGTGAAGGTCCTGGCAAAGGAACTGGAGGCTGAATCTCCAAGGGAGCTTCGGGATTCCGCAGACAGGATCAAAGACCAAATGGGCTCGGGTATCATCGTTCTCGGCGCCAAGAAAGGGGAAAAGGTCATGCTCACTTGCGTGGTGACCAAAGACCTGGTGGGTCGTTTCAAGGCCGGCGACATCATCAGAGAGATGTCGGCCATCGTCGGAGGCAAAGGTGGGGGCCGTCCGGACATGGCCCAAGGCGGAGGAGACCGCCCCCGGGAATTGGAAAAGGCCTTCCGGGCCCTTTATGCCCAAGTGGAGAAAAACGCCGGGTAGATCAGGAGGCATGCTCTTTTGCCAGCTTTTCCGCACATTTTCCCAGGTAGTCCAAGGCCTCAAAGTACTGGCCCACGTCCGGGTAGTCTTCTATGGCATGCCGGAAACGACCGGCCGCCGCGCGGTAATGTTTGTTCCTGTAATAGAAACGCGCCACATAGAGCTCGTGCGCGGCGAGATCAATA
>CAYUCJ010000374.1:0-3436 GCA_964443285.1 uncultured Desulfobacteraceae bacterium
TGCAGCCGCTGGACGATCCGGTCCTCCAAGCTCCTGCAGCCCTTCTCCTCCCAGATGGTATGGTGATCCCGATCCATCAGCCCGGGCAGCCAGATTTCCCGGCGACAGAGCATGGCTGAACGGGGTTCCGCCATGAAGTTTCCACCTGGGCCGACCCGTTGGATCAGATCCAGCATGATTGTCTCGGCATTCACCGCCACGCCTCTCATGATCCTCCGGATCATGGCAACGATCTCATCGGTCATGACCAGCAGGGCCAGCGATCCCAACTCCGCACAGTCGAGGAAACCCAGATCGTGCACCAGAGGAGAGCCGCTCAGGGCCGAGAAGACCAGTTGGATGGTGGACTCGATGGCGGCCTGGGAGTCGGGCAGCTTGCTCTCCGAAGCGCCGGCTGTGCCCATATAGGGGAGTTGGAGATAGCGGCAGAGGTCGGCGAACGCCGCCCCGTAGAGGCTGGTTTCCGGAGCGCCATAGGCCATGCGGCTCGTTCGGAGATCGGCCGGGGCGGCCAGGCCGCCGACCGCGATCGGTGTGCCTGGCCGTTTGAGTTGGGCAACGACGACGCCGCTTAAGGCCGTGGCCAGGGCCAGCACCAGGGCGCTGGCACCGGTCATGGGCGAGGCCAGACCTACGATAGGCCCGCCCATATAGATGAAGGGCATGTTTCGCTCGGCCGCCCAGAGGAGCTTGGCAAGGTCTTCATCTGCGTTGACCAGGGGGGACTGGTAGGTGGCGAAAACGCCATAGATCGGCCGCTCACGCAACGCTTCCACGCCGCCCACGACAGCTGCAGCCATCCGGTCGATGAGCTCCAGGTTGTCGATGTCGTAGGCCCACGCGAGAACGGGCTTGGTGGTGTTGGAGATCAGCTCGGAGAACTCGTAGACCGGGGCCAGATGGGCAGGGGCGTCGTCGATCAGCCCCAGGCCCATAACGTAGTCGATTTGTTCCAGGGCATCGCACACGCGGGCCGTCATGGCCGGGTCACCCCGGCGCGTGTGTCGTCGTTCACCGCTGATGGGATCGTGGAAGTAGGTATTGGTCAGGCCCGGCCCAAAATTGATCTTGTCGATGGCAACCGGCATGACCCGCTGCTGATCCCGACTCCAGATCTCGAAGCCGGGTGGTGTCCCGGCCAGTGCATCCTTGACCAGTCGGCGGGAAATCCGCACGACATTGGCGTCGACCTCGGCCCCGGCGGTAAGGAGCAGCCGCTGCGCTTCCGGGTGGCGGGCCTGTACGCCCACGCGTTCCAGACATTGAAGGGTCGCTTCATACAGTTCACCACATTGCTCATCGGAAAGCACCCGAAACAGCAATGCGTTCGCACCGGTCTTCTGGGCGTCGATCATTGTCTTCATCTCCTCCTTGTGTGCAACCGGCTAAAAGATAGAGGTGTTTAGCATTTGACCTGTGGGGAGTCAAGTCCCATCTGTTGCCCCGTGATTTAAAGTCTGAAAGGAAGGAAGTTCTTCAATCACGGATCTTGGGCATTGGATCCTTTAAGGGATGAATGCAGTGCCAGCCGTTCCAGAAGAACTTCCTCCAGGAAGGGTTGATCGTGGTCCTGGTACTCGTACCGGACACGCATGGCGGGTTTGTTGACGGTCACGATCCGCGTCAGCTGAATCGGGGTGGCAAAGAGGACCAGGTCGCAGTCTACACGGTTGATGGTGTTTTCAAGGTCGGCAATCTGCGCATCGCTGTATCCCATGGCCGGGAGCACCGGCCCGATGTGGGGGTAGAGGAGATAAGTGTCCTTTATGGTGCCCACGGCAGAGGACCGGGGGTCCACCACTTCGGAGGCGCCGTATTCCCTGGCAGCGATCAGTCCGGCGCCGTAAGGCATGCCGCCGTGGGTCAGCGTTGGTCCGTCCTCCACCACCATGATGCGCTTTCCCCTGATCTGTTCGGGCTGGCTCACAATCGCGGGTGATTTTGCAAGCACCACCCGGGCCTTCGGTGCATATTGCGTGATGTTTTTGCGCACCTGTTCCACCTGGGCCAGGGAGGCCGTGTCCACCTTGTTGATGACGGCGATGTCCGCCATGAGCATGTTGGTTTCGCCGGGAAAGTAGAGCAGTTCATGTCCGGCCCGGTGCGGATCGAAGAGGACGATGTGGATATCCGGTTGGTAGAAAGGCGTGTCGTTGTTGCCCCCGTCCCAGACGATGATGTCCGCCTCCTTTTCAGCGGCTTCGAGTATCCGCCCGTAGTCCACTCCGGCATAGACCACGATTCCGAGATCCACCAGGGGTTCATACTCCTCCCGCTCCTCGATGGTGCAGCGGTGTTTCTCAAAGTCCTCATAGGTGGAAAAGCGCTGGACCGCCTGGCTTCTGAGATCCCCGTAGGGCATCGGGTGGCGGATGACCACCACTTTCTTGTCCTTTCCGCGAAGGATGTGGCAGACCTTCCGGGTGGTCTGGGATTTGCCGCACCCCGTCCTCACGGCACAGACAGCCACCACGGGTTTTCGGGACTTGAGCATGGTGTAGGGGGCACCGATGAGGATGAAATCCGCCCCTTCCGCCATGGCCAGGGAGGCCTTGTGCATGACCTCCACGTGCGGAACGTCGCTGTAGGAAAACGCCACCAGGTCCACCTGCTGCTCTCGAATGAGTTTCGCCAGATCCTTTTCCGGATAAATGGGAACCCCCTCCGGATAGAGGCTCCCGGCCAGTTCCGGGGGATAGAGACGGCCTTCGATCTTCGGTATCTGCGCTGCGGTGAAGGCGACTACACGATACCGCTCGTTGTCCCTGAAATAGACGTTGAAGTTGTGGAAATCCCTGCCGGCGGCCCCCATAATGATCACTTTTTCCACCACGCATTCCCTCCTTTTTTGCCTATTATGACAGCTTGGAAAGGTTCTTTCAAGTCATGATATCTTGAAAAAACCTGGCAAAATCATAAATAATGTGCCCGCATTCACCAGAATCCTCTCCAGTTTGCTGCAGGGATGACCACCCTGTACAATCTCCCTTGTGTACCTGCAAAATAAAATATAGAGTGCCTGAGTGCATTATTTAAGAAATATCTGAAAGACTTGCGACACTGCTGCATTTCGGTAGGTAGCGGATTTAATCTCAAAATGTCTTATTAACCGCCACAGAAGAGGTCGGCCTCAAGTGATCGAACAAATACTTTCCAGCTTGTACAAGATTGAAGTTCCTCTTCCCGAAAGTCCTTTGAAGGCGACGAATGCTTACCTTGTCAAGGGTCCTGACCGGGCCCTGATCATCGACACCGGCATGAACCGGGAGAAGTGCATCGCATCGTTCCTTTCCGCTCTTGGAAAGCTCCAGGTGGACTTGGACAGGACGGATTTCTTCATCACCCATCTGCACGCGGACCATCTCGGCCTGGTGGGGAGGGTGGCGCGAGAAACGTCGAAGATTTTCTTCAGCGAAGTGGAATCCGCCATCGTGAC
>CAYUCJ010000375.1:0-3433 GCA_964443285.1 uncultured Desulfobacteraceae bacterium
CGTTGAATCCGTTTGTCCCCGAATTCTATGACGCCCTTCTTGGGTTGGTCCTTCAGGAGTCCGGCGATGGTCTTGAGCAGGGTGGTCTTGCCGGCGCCGTTGGGACCGAGTACCGCAAAGATCTCCTTTTCCTTCACTTGGAGAGAAAGACCGTGAAGCGCGTAGATGCGGTCATAGTAGAGGGTCTCGATACTTTCGATTTTAAGCAATGGTGTCATAAATCGTCTCGAACCGGAATTTCAAACCGTCTTCCGCCCGCCAAAAAACCGGCGGATAAACCTTCCGCATTCTAATCTTCTCCCAGATAGGATTTGATGACGGCGGGCGTCCGCTGTACTTCCTCGGGGGTACCCTGGGCGATCTTCTGGCCGTAATCCATGGCGATCATGCGGTCCGCGAGTTTTGACGCGATCCTGAGATCATGCTCCACCAGGAGTATGGCGGTCTTGTAACGCCCGCGGATTTCGTTGATGCGGTAGGCCGTCTCTTCCTTTTCTTCAGATGTGAGACCTGCGATGGGTTCATCCAGCAACAGGAGCCTGGGTTCCATGGCAAGAGCCCGACCCACTTCGGCCCGTTTCTGAACGCCATAGGGACAATCGGATATACGTGCCTGCCTGTAGGGTTGGAGATCAAGAAATTCGATGATTTTCTCCACTGCCTTCCTTTGCTTCAATTCTTCGTTGCGCAGCCTGAGGCAGGCGGAAACGGGGTTCTTTCGAAACCTGATATGTCTCCCCAGGAGGAGATTGTCAAGAACGGTCATGTGCAGGAAGAGGCGGAGGTTCTGAAATGTTCGGGCTACGCCGCGTCTGGCCACCCCATCGGGGGAAAGGCCCAGGAGGCCCTTTCCCTCGAAGTGAATGTCTCCGGCGTCGGGATGGTAGACGCCTGAAATGCAGTTGAAAAGGGTGGTTTTTCCAGACCCGTTGGGACCGATCACGGTCAGGATCTCTTCAGGTTCCAACTGAAGATCGATGCCTGAAAGGGCCTGGATACCACCGAAACGGATGGACAGGGCACGGATGTCTAAAAGGGCCATGCCTCTAAAAATGTGCCCTGAAAATGGTAAAAGGCTCCAGAGGGACGTGTTTGCCGTTCACGGCCCGTCCCATTCGCGATGCGTTGACCCCGTGATGGCGGTCCGGGCCATAGGTCACCGGCGCGCCGATACCTTCGGGTTTCCAGTTCTTGATCATCTCCATCCCCTTGATCAGGGATTCGGGGGTGAGGTCTCTGCCGGCGTTCCTCAAACCTTCCACAAAGTGCATCATGGAAACGGCCCCGAAAAGGGCCAGGTATTCCTTGCCCGCGATTTTTGGATTGTATTTCTTGAGGATGTCAACCACACGACTGGCCTCGGGTTCGGTACCCGGCACACCGGAATTGCCGGGGAAGGCGAAGTAGGTCCCTTCCCAGACTTCACCGGCAACCCGGTACATGATGGGATCGGCCAGGGTGAAAGTAGCCAGGACCTTGGGACGGTAGCCGATCTTGGCCATTTCCTTGAGGATCAGTGCTCCGTGAGTGGGTGTGGGGTAGATGATGACGGTATCAGCACCGCTCTTCTCGAGGTTGAGGGCATGGGTAGCGAGGGACCTTTCGGTCACCTCATAGGGAACCGTTCCGGCCAACTCTGCCCCGCTGACCTCTGCCAGGCCTTTTTTCACCCCTGCCATGGCCATCTTGCCGTAGTCGTCATTCTGGTAAAACAGGGCAATTTTTTTGGAACCGAGCTTGCTCGCGGCGTATTTTGTCATATACTCCGCCTCGTCTTCATAATCAGGGTAGGCGATAAAGACATAGCGGAGTTTGTCCTTGGAGAGATCTTCCCATATGCGGACATTCCCGTAGGCGGTGATGAGGGGGATCTTGTTGTCGGCGAAAAAGTCCTTGGCCGCGTTGCAGATGGCTGTGCCCAAAAGACCGCATACCGCGAAGACGTTCCCTTTCATCTCCTGGAGGTTCACCAGTGCCCGGGTGGGGTTGTATCCGTCATCTTTCAGGATGACCTTGATCTTGCGGCCGTTGACCCCTCCCTGGGCGTTGATGTAGTCTGCATAGGCCATTCCTCCCAGAGCAGTCACGCCCCAGAGAGCCGCCGGCCCGGAAAGGGGGGTGGTCCAACCGACGACCACTTCCGTGTCCGAGACCCCGGGAACCTGTCCGGCCCCTGCGAGGGCGGGGAGAACGAAAAACAGGGTGAGCAGAAGGAACAGTGAAAATGTGGATTTCCTCATGGCTACCTCCTTTTGGCTAAAGGTTGGGATAGGCGAAAGGGGTTAGGATACCCCCGGTTGACTCCATGAGACAAACAATATCTCTCGAAAAGGGTGATTGTTGTGGATAGGGTTGAGGTTGAAGTATATGCACAGTTGACTTGAAGGTCAATGAATTTGTGCGCCCGCGCGCCATTTCAAACCCTAGATATCAGAGGCCGTTTAACCGCTTCCTGGCGGCCTCCGCTTCGGCCATAATTTCCGCAACGATCCCAACAACCGGCTTCCTGTCGTTCACGAGTCCAATTCCCTGTCCACAGGCGAGGAGTCCGGAATCGGCCTCCCCATCAAAATACATCTTCTTTGTCTGGTCGCCTGAAATGAGGCTGAAAAGCTCCTCGAGACCCGCGCCCCGTGCCTCCATCTCTGCAGTCCTTTCCGACACCCTGTTCTTCCAGACACGGTGGGTGTTGCCCACGCTACGGAGGACCAGCGTGGTGTCCAGTTCCGTTGCTGTAAGGAGCATTTTCTTGATCTTCGCGTGCAGAGGGCACTCATCGGCCACGAGAAAGCGGGTACCCATGATGACGCCTTCGGCGCCGAGGGCCAGGAGGGCCGTCATGCCCCTCCCGTCTGAAACGCCACCTCCTGCGATCACGGGGATATTCACGTTGTCCACGACCCTGGGGACCAGACAGAGGGTCGTGATATCCAGCCGCCCGGTGGCCCCGCCGTTCTCGTACCCCACGACCGTAACAGCATCCACCCCCAGGCTTTCCGCCTTTTTGGCGTAACGGACACCCACGCACTTGTGGATCAGCGTGACACCCCCTTTTTTCAGACGATCCACGTAGTCCTCCGGCGCCTTGTGGCCGGAGGTCTCCACAATGTTCACGCCCTCATCCAGGATGACGTCAATATACACTTTGTTGTCAAGCCGTTTTCTTGCCGGAAACATGTTCAGATTGACCCCAAAGGGTTTTGCCGTTCGCTTTCGGATTTCCCGGATGGCCTGCCTGAAGGACTCCCGGTCCTGGTAGTTGGCGGACGCCAGGATTCCCAGGGCTCCGGCTTCCGAGACAGCGCCGACAAATTCAGCCTGACTGAGATGCATCATGGTCCCCACAACAATGGGGTATTCAATTCCAAGGAGTTCCGTTATCTTCGTTTTGAACATCTTGCTCTCCTCAAACGGGTCAACGGGCGAAACGGGC
>CAYUCJ010000376.1:0-3415 GCA_964443285.1 uncultured Desulfobacteraceae bacterium
GATGGACTTTACCCCGGACATGGAGAACATCTTCGGCATGGCCCATGGGGGGGCCATATTTTCTCTGATAGACCTGGCTTTCGAGACGGCCTGCAACTCCCACGGAACAACGGCCGTGGCCTTGAACGTGATGGTCACCTACACGGCGTCCCCCGCGCCTGGAAGCACCCTGACGGCGGAGGCCCGGGAATTAACCTGTACCCGGAGGACGGCCAATTATGACATCAAAGTCTATGATGACGAAAGAAGGCTCATCGCCTCTTGCCAGGCCCTTGCCTACCGGAAGGGAACGCCCCTTCCTTTCCTTTGAGGGAATCCTGCGTTGCCCCTTTCATGTCTGTGAGGTATCGCAATGAAAGACAGAGGTGCATTAGGTCCGGTATTCCTTGGCTGCCATTTCGGCCAGTTTGAACTTCTGCACCTTTCCGCTCCTCGTCATGGGGAATCCGGACACCAATTTGTAGTGTCGCGGTGCCAGGGAGGGGTCCACGTTTTCCAGAACATGTTCTGAAACCTCTCCGACGGATAGTTGGGTCCCTTCCCTCAATTTGATCCACGCGGCCACCTCCTGCCCCTTTTCCGGGTGAGGAAAGCCGAAGACCTGCACCTCGGATACGTCCGGAAGCCGATAGATGATTTCTTCCAGATCAACCGGCCGGATATCGATACTGTCCCTTCGGATCATGTCTTTGAGCCTTCCTGTTATCCTGGCATAACCTTTTTCGTCCATTTCCCCCAGGTCACCGCTGTGAAACCAGCCTTCCCGATCGACGGCCGCGGCCGTGGCTGCGGGCATCCGGTAGTATTCCTTCATCAGAAAACCCCTCGTGCAGATTTCCCCCCGGGTATTGGGCGGCAGATCTTCGCCGGTGGCAGGGTCTACGATCTTGACTTCGTTGCACGCAAGGGGCGCCCCGATGGTGGAAACCCGAAGCTCAATAGGGTCTTTGGGGTGTGTCATGGTGATCCAGGAACAGGTCTCGGTAATGCCGTAGCCTACGGTGATCCGGGATACGCCGATATCTTCAACCAGCCGTTTCATAAGTTCCATGGGACAGGGCGCCCCGCCTATGATTCCCTTTCGGAGGGATCGCCAGTCCTCCTGCCTGAAGTCGGGATGATCCAGGAGTGCGATGACCATGCTCGGTGATGCATAGAGAGCGGTGCACTGCTCTGCCTTTATCGCATGGAGGATGCGGGAAGGATCGAAGGCCTTGGATGGGATGACCAGGGCGGCGCCTCTCAGGAGCCCCGCTAGGGTGATGCAGGTGTTCCCGAACATGTGAAAAAGGGGGAAAAAAAGGCAGAGTTTGTCCGCATGATCAATTCTCTGCCGTTCCGTGGAATGCATGGACTTGTTGATCAGCCCCAGATGGTCCAGGACCACGCCCTTCGGGTTGCCGGTGGTCCCGGAGGTGTACATGATGGCCACCGGGTCTTCGGGGAGGACCTCTTGTTCAATCTCGTGCAACCGTCCGGGGCGGGATTTCTGTCCCATGCTTTCCAGTTCAGACCACGAGGTCATTCCCTGACGGGAACTGTTTCCAATGACAAATGCTTTTTTCAGGTCCGGGAGCCCCGGCCACACGTCCTGAAGGGTATCCATGTAGGATGTGTCTCCGAAACCTTCAGCCAGGATGATGAACCCGCAGCCGGACTGTTCCAGGATGTAGGAAAGGACCTTCCCGTCCGCTCCGGGATCGATGGGCACCATGATCGCTCCAATCCTTGCGAGCGCCAGCATGGAAATGATCCACTCCGGTACGTTGGGGGCCCAGAGGGCCACCTTGTCACCCTTCTGCATGTCCGCGTGAATGAGCCCTTTGGCTATTCTCCGGACTTCTTCCAGCAGGCGGCGGTAGCTGTACCTTGCCCCTGTTTCCGTTTGAATGACACAATCTTCTGCGGCGTGCAGACGGGCTATTTCATCGATGATTTGACCGATGGTCTTGTGGATGAATTCCATAAGCGCGTATCCCCTTTGCGAATGTGCCCGACTGGTTTTCAACGATTCGTGTGGAGAGGCCCGGGACAGATCAGGGCTCAAGGACCACCAGGGCGTCCACGGCAACCGGTCTGGCCCCCCGCAGAATCAGCGGATTGATGTCGATCTCTTTGACATGCGCGTTTTCAATGCCGATTCGGCCCACGTTGATGAGAATCCGCGACAGGGTATCCAGATCGGCCGGTTCCATACCGCGCACCGCTTCCAGGATTTTGTGGCCCTTTATTTCCTTCATCATGTCGAGGGCATCGCGTTTTTCAAGGGGCGCCACCCGAAAGGCCGTATCCTTCAGAATTTCGGTAAATATCCCGCCGAGGCCGAACATGACACAGGGCCCGAACTGGGGATCACGGGTAAGACCAGCCACCAACTCCCGCGGGCCCTTTACCATCTCCTGGACCAGGACCCCGTCTCCCCGGCCTTCCATTCTTCCCATCATCTCTTCAAACGCCGTCCCGGCCTCCTTTTCATCCCGCACGTCCAGCCGGATCAGTCCCTTTTCAGTCTTGTGGGTGATGGAGGATGAATTCCCTTTCATCACCACCGGGAAGCCGATTTCATTGAGGGCGTCGGCAAGATCCTTTCTGTCCCCCACCAGGATTTCCCTGGTCACCGGGATGTCATAGGCAGCCAGGAATTGTTTCGATTCGTGTTCGGAAAGGGTGTTTCGTCCCTCCCTTAATGCCTTTTCTATAATTTGCATTGGGTCCTCCAAGATGGATGGAATCGTAAAAAGTCCGGTCCTCAGGACTTTTTACTGACGGAAACCGAAAAGTGTGATTTTCGGCTTCCTTACAAATCAACGGGTTGCGATGCACCCCATTGATTTGCGTGCCCGTCCATGGGCACGTTGATGACTTTCCAAGAAGTCATCAAGGTTGTTCAATCAAACAAAAGGCCCTTTTGTCATTGAATAACACATTTTTCAAGAAATTGTTGCCGCTCCCTGAGAACCGATAAAGACCAGGCGGCCGTTTCAATGGTTTCGTAGGTTATGATCCTTTTTCCCTTCTCAAATCCGGCGGCCATCTCGTCCCTTTTCGGCCCATAAAGCCAGACGACGACGGGCTTTTGCCTGTCCATTGAAGCGGTTCCGGTGAGACATTCCGAGACATCCAGGAACCCGAATTTCTCCATGTCCAGGGCAATGCTGATGCAGAGAACTCCGTCCACACCGGGATCAGCAAGGACTGCCTCCAGGGCCTGACCATAGACCTCCTCTATTCCATGCTTCATCACCGCCGGCCAGATATCCAGGGGGTTTGCAAGGGGCATCCATCCCGGAGAAAGGGCTGCCACGGTTGCAATGGTGTCTTTGGACAGGCGGGCAAGCTCAAACCCGTTTTTTTCCAGGGCGTCACTCGCAACAATGCCTCCTGCCCCGGTGATTGTGATAACGGCGATTCGTTT
>CAYUCJ010000377.1:0-3391 GCA_964443285.1 uncultured Desulfobacteraceae bacterium
ACCATATTCCACAACGATATTCGTTCCTACGGCAAGGACTTTGAAACCTACTACCGGAGGGCAGCCGATCTCCCGGGCGTTCGATTCATCAGAAGCTACGTGTCCGTCGGAAAAGAAATCCCGGAAACCGGGAATGTAACCGTAAAATACGCAACGGATGAGGAGGGGGTAAAGGAAGAGGAATTCGATCTGGTGGTATTGTCCATTGGATTGAATCCTCCTGCTGATCATGAGGGTCTGGCAGATATGTACGGGATCGAGCTCAATGCTCACAAATTCTGTAAAACCAATCCCGTAAATCCCATTGAGACCTCCCGCCCGGGAATTTTTGTGAGCGGGGCCTTCCAGGGTCCGACTGATATCCCCGAGTCGGTTTTTGCCGCCAGCGGAGCCGGCTCCCAGTGCGGAGCACTTCTTGACTACCGGCGAGGGAAGCTGACCAGAGAAAGGGAGTATCCGGAGGAAAAGGATGTCTCCGAAGAGAAGCCCAGGGTGGGTGTCTTTGTGTGCCATTGCGGGGCCAATATCGGAAGGGTGGTGGACGTCCCTTCCGCGGTTGAATACGCCTTGACCTTGCCCAATGTCGTCCACGCCCAGGAACAGCTCTTTTCGTGCGCTACCAATTCCGCCAATGAGATAACCAGCATGATCAAGGAAAAAGGGCTCAATCGCGTGGTGGTTGCCGCCTGCTCCCCCAGGACCCTTGAACCTCTATTCCGGGACACCCTTCGTGAGGCGGGAATCAATCAATATTTCTACGACATGGCGAATATCAGGGAACACTGCTCCTGGGTCCATTCCATGGAAAAAGAAAAGGCGAGCGAAAAGGCGGAGGACATCATACGCATGTCGGTGGCCCGCACCCGCCATTTAGAGCCCTTACAGGAAATCGACCTTCCGGTCAACAAGGCGGCGTTGGTGCTTGGCGGCGGTATTGCCGGCATGACCTGTGCCCTCTCCATTGCCGGTCAGGGACATGAGGTCCACCTGGTGGAAAAGGATGGAGACCTGGGGGGAATGGCTCGAAGACTTCACTACACCCTGGAGGGGCTGGATGTTCAGGCCTATGTGGGTGATCTTGCGCGCAAGGTTTATCAAAATCCCTTGATTCATGTCTATACGGATGCCGCCGTTACCGAGGCGACCGGTTATGTGGGAAATTTTCTAACCAGGGTCAAGTCCGAAAGAGGGATCATAGCGTTAAGACACGGGGCAGCGATCATCGCCATAGGTGGTGATGAACACAAACCCACAGAATACCTTTACGGGGAAGATGACAGGGTCATGACCCTTCTTGAGTTGGAGGAGGAGATCGCCGGAGGGGCGGAAAGGCTGGCGAAGGCCAAATCTCTGGTCATGATTCAATGTGTGGGCTGCAGAAATGAAGAGAGAAATTACTGCGCCCGGGTGTGCTGCAGCCAGGCGGTGAAGAACGCCTTGAAACTCAAAGAGATCAACCCCGAGATGGACCTCTACATTCTGTTTCGGGACATGAGAACGTATGGGTTCAGAGAGGATTATTACCGTGAAGCGTCTGAAAAGGAAGTGAAGTTCATCCGCTTCGAGCCGGACGATAAACCCCGGGTGGAGGCAGCCCAGGAGGGCGGTCGGGCTGTTTTGAGGGTTATGGCGACCGATCCCATTTTAGGCCAGCAGCTTGCCATAGACGCCGATATACTGGCTTTGGCAGCTGCCGTTGTTCCCCCGGCGGGCAACAGGGAAATATCTGAACAGTTCAAGGTTACTCTGGGACCGGATAACTTTTTCAAAGAGGCCCATGTCAAATTGCGACCTGTTGATTTTGCCACGGATGGTGTTTTCCTGTGCGGTACGGCTCACTATCCCAAGCATATACCGGAAGCAATCAACCAGGCTTATGGGGCTGCCGGCCGGGCCTTGACCCTTCTTTCGCATGATATCGTCACGGTCTCAGGTTCTGTTTGCGACGTGGAGGAGAAGAAGTGCATAGGCTGCGGGGCCTGTATCGCGGCCTGTACGTACGGTGCCATAGAATTTCGCGAGACACGACAGGGCAAAAAGGCCGTCGTCAACCCTATCCTCTGCAAAGGAGACGGCCTCTGCAACGCAAAGTGCCCGTCGGGGGCCATTTTCCTCAAACACTTTACCGATGAAGAACTCTTGAGCCAGATCGATGCGGCCCTCCCGGAAGAAGAGATCATGGAACAATTTGACGCGGCGGTTGGAGATGGGTAAATCAGAGGCTCAAGGCACAGGGCATAGGGTGCAAGGAAAGTTAAATGGACCTCCGCAGCGGAAGACCCTACGCCCTACGCCCTGTGCCTTAAGCCTCATCTCACGCATAGCCTAATGTCTCGGACAAAGGCCCTGAAAACATTGTGTTGCAATTGGAATAGAGGCGGGATTGGTTACCGAGGAGAGAGATGAACATGTCTAAAGGACTTAAAATGAAACCGAGAATATTAGGTTTTGTGTGCCACTGGTGAGGGTACGGCGCTGCTGACCTGGCTGGAGTTTCCAGACTGCAATATACGACTGAAATGAGACTCATTCGCGTCATGTGTTCCGGGAGAATCGACTTGAAATTTGTACTCCGAGCCTTCTCGAATGGGATGGATGGCGTTTTTATCGGGGGTTGCCGTCTTAGTGAATGCAATTATGTTACGCATGGAAATTACCATGCACTGACCATGGTGCTTCTGTGTAGAAAGATAATGGAACACATAGGGCTGAACCCGGATAGGTTGAGGATCGAATTCATGTCCTCCAGTGAAGGACTCCTTTTTACCGAAATTATGAATGATTTTGGAAAACGCGTGAACGAGTTAGGGCCACTCGGCAAAAGCGAAGGAATTGACGGGGACGAATTGAAGTCCAAAGTCCATGAAATTGAAAAGCTGGTCCCTTACATCAAAATGGCCAAAAGGGAGAAGCTGGCGTCACGTCTTGAAAACGAAGAGGAATATGAGGAGTTTTTCACTACTGACGAGATAGAAGAGTTGTTTCATGAAGTACCTTCGTATTATATTGATCCGGACAAGTGCCAGGCCTGTATGATTTGCAGCAGGCGATGCCCCGTGGAGGCCATTGCAGGCGGCAAGAACCTGATCCACGTCGTTGACCAGGAGACGTGCATAAAATGCGGAACGTGCTTTGAAGTCTGTCCTCCTCGCTTTGGTGCGGTGAAGCTGATTTCCGAGGGGCCTGTTCCGCCTCCCATCGCCGAAGAAGAAAGAAAGATCGCCAGAAAAACCAATAAAAAATGAGAGGGATGCTGGTTAAGGAGACCCCATGAACGAGAGCACCGTTAAGATCAGACTCATGAAAGCGGACGATTTCGACGCCGTCGTTGCCATAGACGAGAAGATACTCAAGGCTTCCCGGGCGGAGTACTATGAGGTGAAGTTTGAAA
>CAYUCJ010000378.1:0-3384 GCA_964443285.1 uncultured Desulfobacteraceae bacterium
CCGGATCAGTGAGGCCGAGAGCCATAGGCCTTCTGGAAATGGTGCCTGCTTTTGAAGAAAAAGAACTCGCAACATGGAGGCTAAAAGATCTTGGGCTGTCTCCGGAGCATGTCGGCGGACCTGGGTCCGCCACTGCGGTTATTGCATTGTCAAAAGCACAAAGAACGAAAACGTGCGAATTCCTGAGCGGAACAAATGAAGAGCAGGTTGACGGGTTATTGAGCCGTTTACTTGCATCGGGCCTCTTATAAGAATGAATAAAACAGATCTGTCAAAGGACACAAAAAAGGAACTGTGGGTCCACATGGATCTCAGGAACAAGCGGTTTTTCGACCTTTCCCTGAACGTGCTGGCCAAAGCAAGGGAACTGGCCGGCTCCATAGGGGGCGAAACCGTTGCGGTCCTTCTGGGATCATCCGGCTCCCAACCCTTGGAAGACCAGGGAGACGGTCATGGGTTGATTCCGGCTGATGAGGCCGGGGCCGAATGTATCCAATACGGTGCAGACCGTGTTTCTATCCTTGATAATCCGCTCCTTGCCGTCCCCAGGCCGGACCTCTATGCGAACGCCCTCGCCCATTTTGCTGCCGGACATAACCCCATGCTGGTCATTTTTGCCCTTACCGATTTCGGCAGAGAAATGGCTGCCAGATCCGCCCGGATCATCGACTCCGGCCTCATCTCCGAATGTGCGGATGTCTCTTTGGAAAAGGAGAAAGTGGTTGCAAACTGCCCGGCATGGGGCGGCGATTTCATGGGTCGAATCACTTTCCTGGATCCGTCCCGCACGGGGTTTCTCACAGTCCAGCCGTATGCCGCAAAGGCAACCAGAGTGAATGGCCGACCCGGCCTGATCGAGCGGATCAGTGTGGACGTTCCGGATACATACAAAGGTCTCAAACTGCTCTCAAGTTCTCCCGCCCACATTGAAGCGCAGCGGTTGGAGAATGCTCAAACCATTGTCGTGGGCGGGGCAGGAATGGGCACTATCGAAAATTTTGCCTTGGTGCGTGAACTCGCGGCGGCTATGGGGGCCGAACTGGGGGCAACCCGTCCTCCCGTGCTTGAACATTGGATCGAGGAAGATAGACTCATCGGACAAACCGGAAAATCCGTCAGGCCGAAACTCCTTTTTTCCATTGGAACGTCCGGGGCAGTGCAGTACGCGGCCGGGGTTATGGAAGCCCAAACGATTGTGGCCATCAACCGCGATAAGTCCGCACCCATCTTTCAGATCGCAGATATTGGGATCGTAGCCGACGCCAAAGTCCTTCTCCCCCATCTGATAACCAGGGTCAGGCAGGCTACCATGCGAAAACTCACAGATGATCTTTACGCCGGGAACAAACTTGACACCGCAAAAGCCTTCGGAGCCAAGGTGCGAGGGCTCCGCGAGAGCCATAACTGGACCATCGAGGCATTATCCGAAGCGATCGGACAATCACCCGAATTTATGGAAAAAGTCGAAAATGGGACGGTTACACCCCCGGTTGCTTTTCTCTTGAGATTCGCAAAGGCATTGAAGGTCGATCCGGAAACGTTTCTTCGGAGGGAGGAAAAGGCATTGATCCGCAGCTTAAGGGACCAGGCCTTCATGAAACGGACCCGGGATTATTCTTACCAAACCCTGAGTCCCGCTGTGGAAAGCCGTCACCTCCGAGCTTTCATGGTTACCATAGAGGCCAGAAAGACCCATAAGCCCGTAGCCTATAAACACGAAGGTGAGGAGTTTATCTTTGTTATGGAGGGGGAACTGAAATTCACCCTTGGGAACAAGGATCACCGTCTGCGGGTTGGAGAGTCAATCCATTTCAACTCCGATACCCCCCATAAACTGAAAAGCATGTCGTCTGAAACAACGCGCTGTCTCGTCGTACTTTTTACCCCCTGATGCCTGTGAGCAACGAAGTGGAGGAGAACCTGACGCTCTTTTTCAGGTCCTCTTCCTGAACTCCGGTGAATAAGACGACTTCGTTGGAAGTCATCAACGCGCTCATGGACGAACTTTTTGCGGTTCGATCTTCCTTAAAGTATACCCATATTTTCCATAACGTAAAACATTACGATCAGGCCAGCGCCCACAATGGTTGCCCCGATCACCCATTGCGTGATATTGGGTGTCGCACGCTGCTCGCCGGACCTTGAGAATATCAAACCCAGGCCGACAAAAACGATCAGCAAAACGACCGCATGGCCAATCCAGTGATGCCAGAAGAGAAATGTCAAAACGTCATGTATGCTTTTTGTGCTTTCTTTCAAGATGGTGAGTATCCCGTTGAAAATGCTGGCCACGATAAAAGAGTAGGCAAAACCTCTTGTATAATTGTCCAGATATTGTTCCTGCTCTGCCATTTTTCCACCTCCCGATCTATTTTAAGAGTCCCTGTTTCACACCCATTGCTATGATCGCTCCAGATCCCTCCATGGCCTGCACCAGCAAAACGATCATTCCGGAAACCGCCAGTGACAAATTCCGGGCCTGCTTATTGAGTATTAAGTTATTTCTTTTCACGACAATGGGGAGAAAGGTCGCCAGAAGGAGTACCAGGAAAAAGAGGTGTTCTTTTACCTCCATAAAAAAACCATGCGCCCAAGGCCATTTTCCCGCCTGTATTATGGCCTTGTCCGCCCCGTAATGCGTTACGTAAAACCACCCGCCAACCAGGTAAGCACACCATATCAGGACAGCCGTCAACATGGCGGCAACGTCTATTCTTCCTGTATTTTTTTCATTAATATTGAGCAACTCAATAAACACCCAAAGAGCCGCCAATGCACTAAGTCCCCCAAAGATTGCATGCGCCAAAATCGCTGCCTGTGGCATAATAACCCTCCCGTTTATTATGAAATTGAATTACGACTATCGATACATCTCCATTTGATTCGTTCTCCTCAGGTCACCTCCTTTCGGAACTGAATATATATTATGCCACAATGTAGTATTTGTCAACAAAAAAATAATCATTGACCCTTATTTTTCATGGAATAGGTATTCCAAGGACATTCAGTAAGAATTGAGATTATCTGGGATAAGGGATCAACGGCCTTTTTGTTGGTGGTTTGGACCATCTCATCCGCTATCTTAATGAAATCGAACCTGTTGGAACTACCTTGTCGCCACTGCGACCTTCACTCCAAATGCAATAAACAGAGAACCGCAGGCCTTTCGGGCAAAGGATTGAATCAGCCTGCTGCGTCTGAACCGGACCCCGACCTTTACGGTCGCGTGGGTCAAAATGGTCAGGTAGGTTGCGCTCACCCCCATGAAAACCAGTGTGAGGGTGGCGTATTTGGGAAACAAACCGCCTGCAGGACTTTGGATGAAGAGGGGGAAGAAGGCCGTGAAGAACAGGACCGCCTTGGGATTGAGCAGGGTAATGGCAA
>CAYUCJ010000379.1:0-3380 GCA_964443285.1 uncultured Desulfobacteraceae bacterium
TGTCAACTGACATGCAAAGGATCCTGATCATCGATGATGAGGAGCATATCTGTCAGAGCTGTCTTAAGATATTGTCCAAAATGGGATGCCATGTCGAGTACGTTGTCAACGGTTATGATGCCCTGAAACGCATGGAGGAAGATCCGTTTGAGATAGTGATTACCGATTTGAAGATGAGCAGCATGGGAGGCATGGAAGTCTTGAGCAGGGTAAAAGAGCTGTCTCCCGACACAATGGTCATCGTCATAACCGGATATGCCACCGTTTCTTCAGCGGTTGAAGTCATGAAAATGGGTGCCCTGGATTACCTTCCAAAGCCTTTTACCCCCGATGAGTTGCGTGCAGTGGTCCGCAACGCCCTCCAGGAAAGGGAACTCCGGATTCAAAACAGACACCTCCGGGAATCCCGGAAAAAAGAAGGAAGGCTCTCCCATCAACTGATCGGGGAAAGCCCTCAAATAAAAACCGTCATCAATATGATCAAAAAGGTGGCGCCAACGGATTCTACCGTCTTGATCTACGGGGAAAGCGGCACGGGTAAGGAACTGATTTCCAGGGCCATACATGCCAACAGCATGCGGAAGAAGGAGGTCTTCTTTGCCGTGGATTGTGGAACGCTTTCCGGCAACCTTTTGGAAAGTGAACTTTTCGGCTATAGAAAAGGGGCATTTACGGGTGCTCATGGGGACAAGAAAGGGATGTTCGAAATAGCAGACGGGGGGACTGTCTTCCTGGATGAGATCAGCAACATAAGTCCGGACGTACAAGGCAGGCTCCTTCGCTTTCTCGAGACGCAGGAATTCATCCCGCTTGGCGCCACGTCTCTCGTTAAAGTAGACCTTCGCCTGATCCTGGCCACCAACCGGGATCTGAAAGAGATGGTTACTGACGGCACATTCAGAGAAGATTTCTACTATCGCATCTTTGTCTATCCCATCATGATCCCTCCGCTGAGAGAGCGAAAGATGGACATTCTGCCCATAGCCTATCATTTTCTGGACGAATTCAGGCAGGTTATGCGTAAACGCCTCACCGGATTTGATGATGATGCTTTAAGAAGGCTTATGGGATATGATTGGCCCGGCAATGTCAGACAGCTCCGCAATGTGGTTGAGAGAGCGGTCATTCTGTGTGAAGACGACATCATCACCACAAAAGACCTTCCCCTTGGGGATGATATTGAAGAATTGATTCAGCAGGCACCTTCCACCAACGAAGAGCTGAAACAGCTCAAGAAGGAAGTCAGGCGGAAGGCCGTCAACAAGCTGGAAAAAGACTTTGTTTTGAACGCCCTTATCAAAAACAAATGGAATGTAACCAGGGCGGCCGCCAGGGTGGACCTGCAAAGAACCAATTTCCAGAATCTCATGAAAAAACACGGGATCAAACGTCCAGCCACCGCCCGATCCAAAAAAATCCCTGCTTGATATACAGTGTATATTTCATCTATACACTTCAAAAAAATAACCACAAACCAAGAAACTTCCGCTCGCCAACCCTCGTCCTTTTCTGCAACAAAACACTCATAAATCCCCAATTTCAAAACCTTACGCCATGCTCCCCCGGACATACGCATGCATTTGCCCAACCAGACACGGCCTGATGGTGTTCAATAAAAACTGTATATCTATTTTATACACTTGCGGATTAAAAGGACCCTTGCAAAGATCAATCTCTATTTATTTCAGAGTGTTACATGCTTCAAGTTTTTCTGGCACGCATCCTGCTAAAGAAGGGAGAAAGACTTGGAGAACCCTCTGGACCCTAGGGCTCAAACCAAGAACCTAAAAGGGGAGGATGAGCAAAATGGCAAAAGCGGCTAAAATCCTGGTGGTGGATGACGAAAAGGCAATCTGTCAGAATGTGGAAAAGATCCTGAAAAAAAATGACTTTGAAGTGGTGAAGGCCATGAACGCCAAAGAGGCATTGGAAAAGATGACCAACGAATCTTTTTCATTGCTTATTTCTGACATTGTCATGCCTGAAACAAACGGGCTTGAATTATTAAGAATGGTCAAGAAACAGTGGCCCCTCACCAAAGTCCTGATGATGACGGCATACGCCTCCATAGACACCGCTGTAAAGGCGATCAGGCTCGGAGCGCTGGATTACGTGCCAAAACCATTTACCCCGGATGAATTGCGTTCAACGGTTGAGCGTGCGTTGAGCGGTGAATTGAAAGAGGCTGATTCAACGGAGAAAGAGAGAAAATACATAGAACTTGTAGACGTGGACATTCCATTTGATAGAGAGGCTGTGGCAGAAACCGCAGGCGAGGCCTATGCCAGGACCCTCGGCCCGTCGGACATGCCCGTCATAGAAGCCCCTGCCCCGGAGACGCTGGTAAATTACTGTCTGGTGGGTGAACGCGTATGTGAAATTTTCAAGAAACTGGGCGCCACGTGCAAGGGCGGTTTGAAAACCAGCGAGTGCCCGCAGGAAAAGGCCAGGGCCAAAAAGGCAGCCTCCAAACAAAAGGGGTTCGATGCAAAAACCTTTGTCGGAATCGATCAGCCATTCAACTACAAGGAAGTGGCATCCCTGACAGGTCCTGAGTATATCCGCAACCTGCAACAGGATGGCTTCTCCTATGTCCCTTACGAGGAATTGAAAAAGCGGGTGGCAGAGATGACGGCGGAAAGGAGGGCCATCGATAAGGACATTCCATTTGATAGAGAGGCTGTGGCAGAAACCGCAGGCGAGGCCTATGCCAGGACCCTCGGCCCGTCGGACATGCCCGTCATAGAAGCCCCTGCCCCGGAGACGCTGGTAAATTACTGTCTGGTGGGTGAACGCGTATGTGAAATTTTCAAGAAACTGGGCGCCACGTGCAAGGGCGGTTTGAAAACCAGCGAGTGCCCGCAGGAAAAGGCCAGGGCCAAAAAGGCAGCCTCCAAACAAAAGGGGTTCGATGCAAAAACCTTTATCGGAATCGATCAGCCATTCAACTATGATGAGGTGGCAAGCATCACCGGTCCCGACTATGTTTCCAATCTGCATTTTGAAGGGACCATTTCGGTTCCCTATGAAGAGCTGAAAAATAATGTGGCGCACCTGTTGAAAGAAAAAGAACAACCTCCGGCATTTGCAAATGACGTGCTGATCATCGACGATGAGGTGGCTGTTAACAACAATATCAGAAAGATCCTCTCCAGGAAGGGATTTGAAGTTGATCAGGCCACCACCAGGGATGAGGCACTTGAAAAAATCGCCAAAAACACTTACAGGCTTGTCCTCCTGGACCTCAAGATCCCGGGTGTGAAAGGTCTCGAACTATTGAAGACCGTCCGCGACACCAGACCGGAGACCATGGTTATCATTATAACCGGATATGCCAGTATTGAAACGGCCGTGGAGACGGCAAGACTTGGTGCGGTGGA
>CAYUCJ010000380.1:0-3353 GCA_964443285.1 uncultured Desulfobacteraceae bacterium
GACGGCAACCCGATTGAACCTTTCAGGACGGATGTGTTACGCATCGGTATGGGGGAACGCTATGACGTGGAGTTCAAGGCCGATAACCCCGGCTTCTGGCTCCTTTCCGCCATGGAAAGGGGTGCCGGAGAGGGACAACTGAGGATACCGATTCGTTACAAAGGCATCCAGTCAAGCGAGCCGGTTCCGCCCGTGTTTGAGGGTCCACTGCGATTCGCCACCTATGGTGATCTCCGGACGAAACTGCCCGACGAAAGCCCCTCCCTGGGAAGGGTCGATCGTGGGTTCCGCCAGGTCCTGAGCGGGGGCATGCATTCCCCCTACTGGTCCATCAACGGCCGGGTCTACCCGGATGCCGAGCGCCTTGCCGTAAAAAAGGGGGATCGGGTAAGAATCAGTTACTGGAACCGCAGTATGATGCCCCATCCCATGCATCTTCATGGCCATTTTTTCAGGCTGGTCAACCCGACCATCGCTCCGGACACGTGGGTCCTGAAAGATACGGTTATTGTGGATCCCATGCGTAGCATGGAGATCGAATTTGTAGCAAATAATGTGGGCAAATGGTTTCACCACTGCCACAACCTCTACCATATGGTGGCCGGGATGGCGAACACGGTGGTGTACGCGTAAGAGATGAAAACGCTATTCTTCTCGTTTCCCTTGGGCTTGTAATGCCTCTCCGCGCTGTGGCCCAGTGCAGCCTGTTCTTTGGCTGGACAGGTGGAACGGGAATAATGGGAGGCTAGGGAGGCGGGTGGTTTGAAATGATCTTTATGGGTGTTTTCTGGATTTTGCTTATTGTGGGGGTGATTTATTTCATCAAATGGCTCCCGGGCTCCGGCCGGGCCAAGGATTTTTTTGGCACCGGTGGTTCCCGGCCCCTTGAGATCCTCAAGGAGCGTTATGCACGTGGTGAGATTGACAAAAAGGAGTTTGAAGAAAAGAAACGGGCGCTGGAAATGTGAACGCGTTGAACATTCATGAAAGGTGTAATGGTGAGGTTTTCCCCAGGTGTGGAAGATCTTGCCATACAGCAAGGGCGCACTCCGGGAAAACGAAATGGTTTCAAATGGGGTGCATTGGACAAACGAAGCATGTTGAAAAAGGAGGTTGGTCATGAAAAAGGTAATGATCGTGTTTGTGTTGGTAGTTGGACTGGGATTATTTGGGTTCACCCCCCAGGGAAACGCCCAGATGGGTGCCGGAATGATGGGAGGCCAGGGCGGCTACGGCATGATGGGGCCTGCTCAGACGGGACCTGAGGGGTATGGACAATGGAATTACTGCCCCTACTGCGGTCGCCCCCTGCCAAACGGTGGCTATGGCCAGGGTTACGGCATGGGTCCCGGAATGATGGGTCAAGGCGGCTATGGCCCGGGTTATGGTATGATGGGCCAGAGGGGTTATGGCATGGGTCCTGGAATGATGGGGCAAGGCAACTATGGCATGGGCCCCGGATACCGCAATGGTTACGGCTATGGCATGGGTCCCGGAATGATGGGCCCAGGAGCCGGACAATCTTATGGTCCCCAGTACCAGGGAAACCGGAAGGCCCTGACGGAAAAGGATGCAAAAGAGATTCTGGAAAACTACCTGAAGGCCAGCAGAAATCCAAACCTGAAGCTGGGGGAGATTGAAGACAAGGATAATGCCTTTGTAGCGTCGATTGTCACTAAAAAAGAAGGCGCCCTGGTGGACAGGATCGCCATTGACAAACGAACGGGCTGGATGCATTCGATCGATTGATGAGTGAGGCGCCTTACCGGCCTTTTGGGCGTGGGGCGCCCTTGATTACACAATAGCATTGCCGCGGATCGGGATTCTCGCACAAAAGCATGGCCGGTGGCGGCAGGCCATTAGAAGGCAATCAACAGTTCCCAGCAAGTTATAAGACCTTAAAAGGCCAGGAAGGAACAGAAAGATGGAACACCATCACGCGGAACATAAACCGCATGACCATTCGGACCCTGCTCTTGTGAAGGAACTTGTGGATCCTGTTTGCGGCATGAAGACGGAAGATGAAAACGCGTTCATGAAATATGAACATGAAGGCCGGCCTTACTATTTCTGCAGTGATAACTGTCTGGAGAAATTCAAGAGCGACCCTGCAAAGTACGTGCATGTAGCCCATGAGGATCATGGCCATGCGCAACCAACGGAGACGGCGACTTCCCCTTCGGATGCGTCCTCACAATACACCTGCCCCATGCATCCCGAGGTCCGTCAGATCGGGCCAGGCTCCTGCCCCAAATGCGGGATGGCACTCGAGCCGGTGGTGCCTTCAGAGGACGAAGACGAAAGCGAGTATCTGTACATGCGAAGACGTTTCTTGATCGGCGCCATCCTCACGCTTCCCCTGGTCATCATCGCCATGAGGGAACTGATACCCGGCAATCCTTTGGAACATCTGGCCTCGGCAAAATTGTATGGGTGGGTAGAGCTTATCCTCGCCACTCCCGTGGTGCTCTGGGCAGGCTGGCCCTTCTTTGTCAGGGGATGGCAGTCGATCATCAACAGGAGCCTGAATATGTTCACCCTCATAGGATTGGGGATCGGCGTTTCCTACGTTTACAGTCTGGTGGCCGTCCTTTTTCCACAGATTTTTCCCGGCACGCTGCGTAATGCTGATGGAACGGTCAGTGTCTATTTTGAGGCTGCGGCAGTGATTGTGGTCCTGATCCTCGTGGGGCAAGTCCTGGAGCTGAAGGCCCGAAGCCGGACGGGTGCCGCCATTAAGGCGCTTCTCGGGCTTGCTCCCAAGACGGCGAGGCGTGTGAACCAGGATGGAACCGAAGAAGACATTCCTTTGGAACACGTCCAGGTGGGAGATCATCTTCGGGTCAGGCCGGGCGAGAAGATACCGGTGGATGGGACCCTGGTGGAAGGGGCCAGCAATGTGAATGAATCCATGATAACCGGGGAACCCCTGCCCGTGTCCAAGAGCCCGGGCGAGAAGGTGGTCGGGGCCACGGTCAATGGTACGGGAAGCTTCATCATGGAGGCCGAACGGGTCGGGGCCGACACCCTGCTGTCGCAGATTGTGAAGATGGTGGCCGAGGCTCAGCGAAGCAGGGCGCCCATCCAGAACCTTGCGGATGTGGTGGCGGGTTATTTTGTCCCGACGGTCATTGCCATTTCCGTTATCGCATTCCTCATGTGGACATGGCTGGGCCCGGATCCGAGACTCGCTCATGCCCTGATCGCGGCGGTTTCAGTCCTGATTATCGCCTGCCCCTGCGCTCTCGGACTGGCGACCCCCATGTCCATTATGGTTGCCACAGGCAAGGGAGCGACGATGGGGGTGCTCTTTAAAAATGCGGAGGCAATCGAAACCCTGAGGAAGGTCAATA
>CAYUCJ010000381.1:0-3348 GCA_964443285.1 uncultured Desulfobacteraceae bacterium
CGATCATCCAAACGGTGGGCGTTGTCCGCATGATCGGCGTTCAGGGCAAACCCGTGCCGGCCAATCAAGGTGAAATCGATGGTCTTATGATCCTGGACGGCACGGACCGGACGGTCCAGAACCGGTCTTACGTACGCAAGGGAGATCGGGTGATGATCATGGACGGTCCGTTCGAGGGGCTGGTGGGCTTCTATCTCTACCACAAGGGAAAGGGCAGGCGGGTGGTTATTTCACTGGAACTCCTGCACCGCTCCCTGGAAGTGGAAATAGAAGACTGGGCCCTTGAAAAGGTCTCCTGAGGAAAAGATGTTAAATTCCTGTGGCGAATGACCTCCCGTCTTTTCCAGAAACGGGTCATGAATCATTATTTTAATTATAAAATCAATTGGTTATACTCATAAATGAGTTGTAACCGAAGGAGCGGAGCTGTAGGTTGTTGGGTGAATAGAAAAGGAGAAAAAATGAAGGTACTCATCACTGGCGGCGCGGGTTTCATCGGATCTCACCTGGCTGAAAAGCTATTGGAACTGGGACACGAGGTGTTTGTTATTGACAATCTCTGGACCGGCAAGTTGACCAATATCGATCAAATCCACGATCAGGGGCGGTTTCACTTGGTCGTGGACACTATTCTCAACCAATCGGTCATGAATGAACTGGTTTTTAAGGTGGATCACATCTATCATCTGGCTGCGGCGGTGGGTGTGAAGACGATCATGGATCATCCTGTGGAGACCCTGGATATCAACGTGAAGGGGACCGAGGTGGTCTTGAGACTGGCCAACCGTTTCAAGAAGAAAGTGCTGATAGCGTCGACCTCTGAAATCTACGGAAAACATGTGGAACACGATCTTTCCGAGGATGACAACCGGGTGATGGGAAGCGTGAAGAAAAGGCGATGGGCCTATGCGTGTTCCAAGACCCTGGACGAATTCCTTGCCTTGGCCTATTTTACCGAAAAAAAGCTGCCGGTTGTCATCAGTCGACTGTTCAACACGGTGGGGCCGAGACAGTCGGGCCAGTACGGGATGGTGCTCCCCAATTTTGTCAAGAGCGCACTCCTGGGGAAGCCCATTACGGTATTTGGAGACGGTACCCAGAGCAGGAGCTTTACCCACGTGAATGATGTGACAGGTGCCCTTATCAAATTGATGGAAGAACCCAAGGCCGAAGGGGATGTGTTCAACGTGGGAAGCGGTCTTGAGATCACCATCAACGATCTGGCCCAGAAGGTCAAGGATATGACAGGGAGTGATTCTGAGATTGAGCATATTCCTTATGAGAAGGCCTACGGGCCGGGTTTTGAAGATATGGAAAGAAGGTGCCCAAAGATTGACAAGATCAGAGAACTTATAGGGTATGAACCCTCTTATGATGTGGATGAGATGATCCGCAGCGTCATTGATTATTTCAAGGAATGAGACTAGGCCAGGCGTAAGGCGTAAGGCAAAAGGAATAGGCGCAGACGTCGGAAAGGCGGGCTTGATGGCTTTTGAAAAGAATATCCTTTGTATCGGCGCAGGCTACGTAGGTGGTCCGACCATGGCCATGATTGCATTTAAGTGTCCACAGCACAGGGTGACGGTGGTGGACATCAACCCTGAACGAATCAACCAGTGGAATTCAGACCGGTTTCCCATCTATGAGCCGGGGCTGGACGAGGTTGTTCAAGCGTGCCGGGGAAGAAATCTGTTTTTTGATACGGACGTGGAGAAGGGAATAAGAGAAGCTGACATTATTTTCGTCAGTGTCAATACACCCACCAAGACCTTTGGGGCCGGATCCGGTATGGCCGCCGATCTTCAGTACTGGGAAAAGACCGCCCGGCAGATCCGAGATTGTGCTCGGTCGTCCAAGATCGTCGTGGAAAAGAGCACCCTGCCGGTCAAGACTTCCCTGGCCATGGAGAGGATTCTCACCGGCGGGAACGATCAGGTCTACTTTGAGGTCCTGTCAAATCCTGAATTCCTTGCGGAAGGTACGGCCATGCATGATCTTGAAGAACCGGACCGGGTCCTGATCGGTTCTCATGAAACCGAAAGCGGGCTGGAAGCTCGAGAAACGCTCGTCGAGATTTACGCAAACTGGGTGCCCCGGGAGAAGATCATCACGACCAACCTCTGGAGCAGTGAGCTTTCAAAGCTGGCGGCCAACGCATTTCTTGCTCAACGGATCTCATCCATCAATGCCATTTCGGCTCTTTGCGAGAAAACAGAAGCTGATGTATCCGAAGTGGCAAGAGCCATCGGAATGGACAGCCGCGTGGGAGGGAAATTTCTGAGAGCCGGTGTAGGCTTCGGGGGGTCCTGTTTCAAGAAGGATATCCTGAACCTCGTCTACCTCTGTCGCATCTATGGACTCAATGAGGTCGCAGCCTACTGGGAAGGGGTGGTCAGGATCAACGATTATCAGAAGGACCGTTTTGTCTTCAACGTGCTCAATGCCATGTTCAATACCCTGGCAGGGAAGAGGATCTGCCTGTTCGGCTTCGCCTTCAAGGCCGATACCGGGGATACCCGGGAGAGCCCGGGGATTTTCATTGCAAGAGAACTGGTGGAAGAAAGGGCCGAACTGGTCATCACCGACCCTAAAGCGCTGGACAATGCCAGGATTGATTTGGCGGATTTGGGCGAGCAGGTCGATTACGTGGAGGACCCCTACGCCGCTGCCGAAGGCAGCCATGCCGTGGCCATTCTCACCGAGTGGAACCTGTATCGTGATTTGGATTACGAGCGGATTTATGGGTCTATGGCAAAGCCGGCCTTCCTCTTCGACGGTCGGAATGTCGTAGACCACCGGAGGCTTTTCGAGATGGGGTTCAATGTGTTTCCCATCGGAAAGGCACCCCTCACCCATTTCTAGACTAGAGTTTTGCTGGAAACCGCAAATAAACAAATGTCAAAGTTCAAATGAAACCCAAATGCTTCAATGACAAAACGTATCCTGCTCACCTTTTCGCTGCAGCTTGAGGCGACGGAAGGGCTCACAACAGTGTATCCTTCGCTCGATTTGGTCATTTGATCTTTGACACTGAATTGGCATTGGGATTTTGAAATTTGATATTCGGTATTCCCGTTTTATCCGGATAAGGGAGAGACATACGTGTATCATGAAACAAAACGCGTGGTTGTGACCGGTGGAGCGGGCTTTTTGGGTTCCCATCTCTGTGAACGACTGGTGGCCGGAGGGCATGATGTCCTGTGCCTGGACAATTTTTTCACCGGGACCAGGGACAATGTCGCTCACCTTCTCGGGAAACCCAATTTTGAAATCATCCGTCATGATCTGGTTCGACCCATATTCCTGGAAGTGGATGAAATCTATAACCTCGCATGCCCCGCATCTCCC
>CAYUCJ010000382.1:0-3347 GCA_964443285.1 uncultured Desulfobacteraceae bacterium
AAGTGAATGAGTTCAATGCAAACCCAGGCATACCCGCCGGCTGCGATGTCATCCAGCACGATCCCAGTACCCCCTTTCAACCTGCGGTCGAGAAACCCGACCGGAAAGGGCTTCAGGATGTCAAAAAGGCGAAAGAGCAGAAATGCCTCTGCGAGGTTTGCCCAGCTGGGACTGAGAAGCCATGTGGCCACCAGGAATCCGGCCACCTCGTCGATTACCACCTCGGGTGGATCGACCCTTCCCAGAAGGGATTCAGAACGTCCTGAGGCCCAAACGGCAACAACCAGGAAAATCAACAGGAAAGCCGCCCTGAAAGTCACAGGGAGATAGAGCAGAGCCACAGCAAGGGGCATGGCTCCCAGCGTGCCAAAGGTGCCTGGGGCAAACGGAAGGAAACCGATGCCGCACCAGGTGGCCAGGAATAGCGCCGTCTTGCCCGAAAAACCGGTTCGGGCGAAGCGTTCATTTCTTGTTAGGTTATCAGAATTCCGGCCTGACATCAAGGTGGTCTGGGCCCCTCACTTCTGTTTCCGAAAGCTGCCTGCGACGGGTCTGGGGTGGATGGAAACTCGTCAGTGCCCGGAATCTATTTGCGGATGGGCACCATCCAGCCATCCACATTGAGGCCCATGACCCAGGAGTATACCTCCCTGAGGCTGAGGTCCCTTTGACGGGCAACGGTCTTGCAGGCCTCATATTCCGGGACCAGATAACTGGTGCCGTCCGGCCGCACAATCTTCTTGGCCTTCATCTTTCCCCAGGGGCTCCGGATCTGCACTTCCTCACGAGCCAGCACCCGTCTCTGGGTATACTGAAACCGTACTCCCAGCGTCCCGGACTCCTCAAAAAGGATTTGCATGAGAATATCCTGGGCATCCGGTCTGCCGACGATCTGTACCTGAACAGCGGGTCGATTCTTTTTCGTATGAACCGGACAAAAGGCCACATCCATGGCGCCAGCCTCCTGCAGCCTTTCCATGAGGTATCCCATCCACTCGGGGTTCACATCGTCAATATTCGTTTCCAGAACCAAGACAGTCTCAGTTTCAAGGCCGGTCGCGGTTTTTCCAATGATCATTCTGAGGAGATTCGGCCTGTCGGGCAGATCCCTGGATCCAACGCCATAACCCACGCTGCCGACGGTCATGGGAGGCATCGGACCGAAGGTTTCAGAATAGTATTTGACCAGCGCGGCACCGGTGGGCGTCACCAGTTCAAAGGGAAGCCCCGGCTGAAATACGGGCACATTTCTCAGTAGGTGCATGGTTGCCGGAGCGGGTACAGGTATCCTGCCATGGGCCGTCTCAACAAAGCCCGACCCGAGAGGCAGCCCCGATGAATGGACAACATCCAAACCAAGGTGCGTCAAGCCGTAGACACACCCCACAATGTCAATGATGGAATCCACCGCACCCACTTCATGGAAGTGGACGGTTTCCGGAGGCTGGTTGTGGACATCTCCCTCAGCTTTCGCAAGGGATGAAAAAACGGCAATACTCTTTATCTTGATCTCCTCGTCCAATGCGGCACCGGAGATGAGTTCCCGAATGGCTTTGAGGTCTCTCGGGGGTTGAGAGGCCTGATCAATCTTCACAACCAAGCGAGTGCCGCTTATCCCATGGCGGGCCTCCCGGTTTGCAGCCAGGCTCCATCCCTCGAGATGAAGACCTTCGAGGGTGTGTTTCAGGTCGGCCAGAGGGAGGCCTGCATCGAGCAGCGCTCCGAGTAACATGTCACCACTGATTCCCGAGAAACAATCCAGATAGGCTGTTTTCATGGGACCCCTTTCAGGCAGGCTGAAATGGAAAAACCCAGGCTAAAGGAGTTCCGCGACCAGTTCGGAAATGTCCTTGACCTCTATTGCATCTTCCCTATTGGTGGTTTTTCTGCTGTCTTCGAGCATGGAAATGCAATAGGGGCAGGCTGTAGCCAGAACAGAGGCTCCGGTCTCACAGGCCTCGACAATTCTCAAATCGGAAAATCGCCATTCCGGTTTCGTTTCCATCCAGAGCCTTCCGCCCCCGCCCCCGCAACAGAGACTCTCCTTCTTGATCCGCCCCATCTCAAGGAGGTTGCCTCCTGTCACAGCAGACAGAACAGCCCTGGGCTCTTCGTACAGGTCGCTGTGGCGACCCAGGTAGCACGGGTCGTGGTAGGTGACCTTCCGGTCCAGCGTCCCCTTGAGTTGGAGTTTCCCGTCATCCAGAAGCTGTTTCAGAAGCTGCGTGTAATGGAGGACCTCGAAATCACCCCCAAGATCGGGGTACTCATTCGTGTAGGTGTAGTAGCAGTGCGGGGAGGTGGTGATGATTTTCTTGACACCTTTCTCCCCGAAAAGCTTGATATTTTTCTGGGTGGTGTTCTGAAAGAGTTCTTCGTCGCCAATCTTGCGCACCGACTCACCGCAGCAGTTTTCATCGTTGCCGATGACCCCGAATGCCACCCCGGCGGCCTTGAGGATTTTGACCATGGCTCCGGCTATCTTGCGACTTCGAACATCATAGGCTGAGGTACAACAGATGGAGAGAAGGAATTCCTTGTCTTCGTCATAGGCTGGCACCTCCAGGCCTTCCATCCATTCCGTTCTCTTCTCCCTGGGTTCGGACCAGGGGTTGCCGTGGCTGTGGAGGCTCCCCGTCACCGTGCGCAGTACGCCCGGGATGGCGCCGGTTTCAGCGATCATGGCCCGCATGGCCCTTACCACGTCAATGATGGTCACGCCTCTGGGGCACTTAAGGACGCATTTGTTGCAGGTCGTACACCCGTAGAGGATATCGGCCGATTCATACCCCTCCACGCCGAGCTGAGCCATTCTAATGAGCCGCCGGACATTGAATGGACCGTCGACGATCCGCCAGGGACAGGATCCCGCACACATGCCGCACTGCATACAGAGATTCAGCTTTTCGGCCCCCATGGCCACCAGGGCCTCGTTGACTTCATAAAAAGGTGTCTGTGCTTCCATCAGGTCTCTCACTCCTTTCGAAATGATGACGCTCGCAAAAAACCTTTCCACGAGCGCACCAGAAGAATGTGATTTTCTTAACAAACCCCTTGTTCAATGTCAACAGAGGAATGGGCTGCCTACTGGGACCACTTGCCAAAGGGTTGCACCTTCTTGAAGTCGGGCAGAAAAGGCGAGCTCGGGGAAAGCGGGACATCCTTTCGTGAGTTCGGAAACTGGACAAAGAAGTGGCGGAATCCCAGGTCTATGGCGTGGGAATAGACCCTCTTGAATTCGGTATCTGTGAGGCGTCGAGCGAGGGGGCCTTCAAGGCCCTCCCCAACGGGTTCGTACTGGGACATGAGGCTCAGGGGGAGCCCGGGACCGAATTCCACAAAGAGGG
>CAYUCJ010000383.1:0-3343 GCA_964443285.1 uncultured Desulfobacteraceae bacterium
GGTTCTTCAACATTGAATCGGACCTGTTGCTGCTGGAGGACTATTTCTTTTTTGCAACCGAATTCTGTGAGCCTATTCGCGCCATGGCCGGCATGGAAGGGGGAGCGATCCTTGAGAGGACCTTTCCCGTGTGGCATATCGCTTCACGAGAAGATATAGGTGATCTCATGGGGGCCATCCGTGGAGTTTGTTTCAGCGGATTTATCGGTGCGATTTACAGACAGTTTCCCTTCCCGGAGAAGGAGGAAGATTTCAAACAGAACCCGGAAGGGGCAGACACGCAGAGTCGGGTCAGGGACCTCATCAGGCAGTATGCTGAGCCAAAAGAGATCAGGATCGTTCTGGATTCAGAAAGGAAAGAGGCCCGAATCGGGGAGTATCGATTCGAGCGCGGGTGGTTTCAGCGGCTGATTGTCTATGTCTGGCAGGGAGGATATCCCCGCTGGAGAGACGATCGGCCGCCTCATTATGTGGTCGGGATGAAAAAGGCCGTGGAGACCAGACCACGTGGACTCTTCGAAGGGATGGAATTCGGGTAGATTTCAACAGCCATCCTTTTCAGGGAATGGCATCTGATTCCTCACCCCTCTGCCAGGGTCTCGTTTATGCGATCGCAGTAAGCCCCACTCTCCGGATCGGTGGGAAAAAGGTCGATTTCATCGGCGGACGCCACACCGAGTCCCAGTTCCGCCGCCCTTGCAATCTGATCCTGCTCAAAGATTTTTTTCGCCATGATCGCTTTATTGCTTCCCAGGACCTTCAGCATGGCCACGCCCACGGCATCCACGGCAATGCGGTCCGTGGAGGCCAGCACGGCATTTCCCCTGACCTTCTTGCCGGTGGCGGGGCCTCCGTCTACAAAGGCGTCCACGCCATCCAGAAGGACCAGGTCAGGTGAAAAGGGCGCGTTGATCTCAGCGATCATCTTCTGTTGATGGGGGGAGCCGTGGAGTTCATTCATGTAGGGATAACCCTGCCGGTTGGTGGGAACCACTCCCACATGGAGCTTGAGGGAGAGGGTAAAAACGCCTCCGTACTGGTGGGTTTTGAGGCAGCACGTGGAAACCAGGCATTCCGCTTCCACGATGGGCCTGGCGACGCGGAAGCCTCTGGTCCAGTGGCTCTTCTCGGGTGTGAACAGAACCCAGTCCTTCTCTTCCAGATCGTCGAAATTGATGATGCGCACATCCTTTTTCTCGAGCATCGGGATGACGCCCTTTTCCTGCATGACCCCGAGGGTGGGAGGGTAACTTCGCTCCCCAACGGCGATACCGTGCGCTCCCATGTCCCAGAGTTCATCCACAAGCGCCGCGAGGGCGTCGTTATGGGTGGAGCCGGGGGTCGGATCCGCCGTGTTGAAGTTGGGTTTGATGAGGACGTTCTTTCCTTTAACGGGATTGATCTTCAGCGCCCGGAGGGATTCTGAGACGCCTTCCGCCCGATTCCTCGTTTCTGCAAATGCTACCTTGGCCACGTTGCACCTCCTTTTTGTCTTTCTCTGAAAACGGGGTCAATAATGAACAGAAGGAAAGAGTTTCCGGTCCGTGTGGGGCAGAAAAAGGGCCGCAATGTATTCATCCATGAAAGGCTGGTAGTTGGACAGTTCGATGTTGGTCATGGATCTTGAAATATTGACGCACTTCTCCAGGGCGGTTTCGGAAAGGAGGGCCAACCGGGCCCCGGTCAGGGAACTGTTTCCAATGAATTTAATCTTTTCCACGGGGATGTCGGGCAGAAGGCCTATGGCGATAGCCTTCGGGATGTTCAGAAAATTTCCGAACCCGCCCGCCACGTAAAAGGTGTCTATCTGATCAAATGAGAGACCGATATAGTCCACCAGGCACTTGATGGCGGCAAAGACCGCACCCTTGGATTTCATAAGGTTGTCGATATCCGATTCGGCGATGACCACCGGCTCTCCCGTTTCCGATTCTTCCCCCGGAACGATGGTATACTGGGGAATACCATCTTCAATGGTCAGTCGTTCGTCTTTTCGGGTGCGGTGGAATTTGCCATCCGGTCCGATAATCCCGTTCTTGATGAGTTCATGGATGCAATCGATCAATCCGGAGCCGCAGATGCCTCTTGCCGGGGCCTGGCCGATGGTTTGGTAGCTCATCCGTCCTTCGGATATCTGTATCTTTTCAATGGCCCCTTTGATGGCCCGCATGCCGCATCGGGTGCCTCCTCCCTCAAAGGCGGGGCCGGCGGAGGCGGAACAGCAGACCAGCCACTCATCGTTCCCTATGGCGATCTCCCCGTTGGTCCCTATGTCGATGAGGCCCTTCACCTCCGGGTGATCGGCTATGCCGCAGGACATGACACCGGCCACGATATCCCCCCCCACATAGGAAGCAACGCTGGGGATGGTTTCAAGAAATCCCTGGGGATTGATACGAATACCCATTTCCTCCGCGCGGACTTGGGGATACTCATCGGCCGTGGGAACGTAGGGCTCAAGGCGTATGGAGCAGGGCGTGAGCCCGAGCAGGAAATGGCTCATGGTGGTATTGCCGGCGGCCACGGCGGCGGTGATATCATCCCGTGATATCCCCTGGCTCTCTACCAGCCTGTCTATGAGCTGGTTGATATTCTTGATAATGGCCTCGTGCAGGGGATTAAGCCCCCCTTTGCCGCAGGCGTAGACCATCCTGGAGATCACGTCCTCGCCGTAACTTGCCTGGAGGTTGTGGGAGCCTTCCACACCCTTGACGGTCATGGAATTGATGTCAACCAGCTGGGCGACCACGGTCGTGGTTCCCACGTCTATGGCGACGCCGAAATTCCGGTCCCGGGTGTCCAGGGGTTCAATGCACTGGATGCGATAACGGTCCTTGTCTCTGGCCACGGTGACCGTCACCTTCCAGTCACTTTCACGGATCTTTTCCGAAAGACCTTTGAGACACGACAGTTGAATGTCGAAGGAATGCCAGCCGATTTTTCGCCGCAGCTCCCTGGAGATTCTTTCGATATCCGCAATATTGTCCTCCAGGGTCGGAACCGGCAATTCGAGAAATATCTTTCGTACCAGGGGTTTGTCTTCTTCGTCCCGGTCACCCGTCTCCGCCTCACCGGTCAGGATCTTGGCCTCTTCCACCCTGGATTCAGGGGGGACAATGATTTCCAGTTCCCCATGAATCTCCGTCTGGCAGGCGAGCAGGTACCCCGATTCTATCTCTTCTTCGGATAGCAGTGCCCGGGCCTGTTCTTCGGCCTCCACCTCCCCTGCGGTGATCTGGACCTTGCACCCGCCGCACACACCTTCACCGCCGCAGAGGTTGTTGATGAAAACTTCGGCTTCCCTGGCCGCATCGGCGATGAGGGTTCCTTCTTCAACTTCCAC
>CAYUCJ010000384.1:0-3319 GCA_964443285.1 uncultured Desulfobacteraceae bacterium
AAGGGCTGAATATCTCAATCGTCACAAGCGCTGAGACTGACTCGGAAGGACGTTACCTCTTGAGGCAGTTGGGGATGCCTTTCAAAGGGTAATAAGGGAGGTTACTTTGGCTAGAAAGTCTCTGATCAACAAAGCACAGAGGAAACAAAAATTTTCAACACGACATTACAACAGGTGTCCGATCTGCGGCAGAAGCAGGGCCTTCCTGAGGAAGTTTGGAATATGCCGGATCTGCTTCAGGAGTTTGGCATTAAAAGGGGAAGTTCCCGGGGTCGTAAAATCCAGCTGGTAGAACGGGTGGCAAGAATGGCGGGTCTTAAGGAGCAGAACAAATGACTATGACAGATCCCATCGCGGATATGTTGACGAGAATCAGGAATGGTCTGAAAGCTGTCAGGGAAACGATTGATGTCCCTTGTTCAAAGGTGAAGGTGGATATCGCTAAGGTCCTGAAAGCCGAAGGGTATATAAGGAACTACAAGGTCCTTAAAGACAATAAACAAGGGAAAATCAAGGTTATCTTGAAGTATGATGACAATGGCCTTCCCGTATTGCAGGGATTGAAGAGAGTCAGCAAGCCGAGCCGAAGGGTCTACTGCGGTTCTGACGGTATCCCGGAGGTCTTGAATGGATTCGGAGTTAATGTGGTATCGACTTCAAAGGGCCTTATGAGTGACAAGCAGGCAAGAAAAATGGGGTTGGGAGGAGAAATCATCTGCTCCGTTTGGTAAAGATCTGCCCTGACGTGTCCCGGATCAATGTATTTGCCAAAGGGGACCGTTAAGTTCCTTTATCACAATTTTCCATTTCTTTATCGGTTGAGCAAGAGGTCGCAGGAGGTTTTGAATGTCTCGAATAGGCAAAAAGCCTATCGCCATACCATCTGGCGTTGATATCAAGCTCGAGGAAGGGCGCTTGAAAGTGAAGGGTCCTAAAGGAGAACTCGAGAGACAAGTGCATCCCAAAGTAGCTATCTCGGTTGAAGAAGGGATAGCCCAGGTGTCGGTTATCGACGAATCACGGGAGTCAAGGGCGTTGCAGGGGCTTTTCCGAATGCTTGTCGCCAATATGGTTACCGGGGTCAGCCAGGGATTTGAAAAGACTCTGGAGGTTGTAGGTGTTGGATATCGAGCTGAATTGAAAGATAGAACCGCTGTGCTGAACGTCGGGTACTCTCAACCCGTGAATTTCGAATTGCCCGATGGAGTCGATGCGAAAATTGACAAGACCAAGATTGTACTGAGCAGCATTGACAAGGAGCTCTTGGGTTTGACGGCCGCCAAGATCAGATCCATCAGAAAGCCGGAGCCCTATAAGGGAAAAGGAATCAAATACGCTGATGAAATGATCAGGAGGAAGGCCGGAAAGACAGGGGTCAAGTAGCCTCGTTTTGAATGAGCGGGGAATATACCTATTGGAATATGAGGTTGAACATGGGATCCGTCAACAGATATGAAGCACGCTTGAGAAGAAAAAGGCGAGTCAGAAAAAAGATAAGAGGCACGGCTGAACGACCCAGACTCTGTGTTTTCAGAAGCGCCCGTCACATTTATGCTGAAATTATTGATGACACATCTGCTCACACCCTCGCAGAGGCGTCGTCTCTCTCCGGAGAAATGCGTCAGGAGATAGGAACCAAAGGCGGCAACAAAGAAGGGGCGGCTATGGTGGGGGCATCCATCGCAGAACGCGCCTTAAAAAAAGGAATAAAGAAAGTGGTTTTTGATCGCAACGGTTTCTTGTACCACGGTCGGATAAAAGCCCTTTCAGAGGCCGCGCGCGAAAAAGGTTTGGAATTCTAGGTTTAGGCCTATCTGCCGTCAAGCCGAGTGGATGTTGTAGCAAAGTCCTGAGGACCGGACATTTTGCCATTCCATCACGTTTTGTCAAATAGGTTTTCAGGGGAGAATGCCATTGTACAAGGAAGAGGAAGAAGCCCAGGTAATAGAAAAGGTTGTTCATATCAACCGCGTTGCTAAAGTTGTCAAAGGTGGTCGAAGGTTCAGTTTCAGCGCCTTAGTGGTTGTGGGGGACGGGAAGGGGACCGTCGGCAGTGGTCTCGGCAAGGCCAACGAAGTTCCTGAAGCCATTCGAAAGGGTGTGGAAAAGGCCAAAAGGGATATGGCAAGTATTCCTTTGTACAACACCACCATCCCGCACGAAGTGATTGGGGAGCTGGGGGCTGGACGGGTTCTCCTTAAACCGGCAAGACCTGGGACCGGGTTGATTGCCGGCGGGGCTGTTCGAGCCGTTCTCGAGGCGGCCGGCCTTCAGAATATTCTGACCAAATGCCTCGGTTCACATAATCCACACAACTTGGTAAAAGCAACCATGAAGGGACTTCGCTCCTTGAGAAGCCCCGAAGAAATAGCGCGTCGCAGGGGAAAGACCGTCGAAGACTTTGTGAAATAGACATTGATGACCTCCCAGTGGAGAATCTCGGCATCAGCAGACGGGCGTAAAGGACCTTCATCAATTACCAGTAAGTAAAAAGGTTTCAACCATGACGGACAAAATAAAACTTACTCTCGTAAAAAGCGGTATTGGAAAAAACAAGAAGATTCGTGAAACCCTGAAAGGGTTGGGTTTGACGAGAATGAATAAATCGGTGGAACTGCAAAACACTCCCGCCGTTCGGGGAATGATCAGAAAAGTCTCATTTCTTGTGAAGGTCGGTTGAGGGAGATTGAGGAAAGAAGATTATGCAACTTCATAACCTTTCACCTGCCAAAGGATCAAGGCAGAAAAGAAAACGCGTGGGAAGAGGGCCCGGGTCCGGGCACGGAAAGACATCCTGTCGAGGTCACAAGGGGCAGAAAGCCCGCTCAGGAGGCGGTCCCGCGAGAGGTTTTGAGGGAGGGCAGATGCCTCTTCAGAGGCGTCTCCCGAAACGGGGTTTTACCAATATTTTTAAAACTGTTTACAACATCATCAATGTGGCGGACTTAAACCGGTTTGAGCCGAACGCAAAGGTTGACGCAGTCGCCTTGAGAGAAAAGGGCCTGCTAAGCAAAAAGCGATTGGGCGTGAAGCTTCTTGGCAATGGTCAATTGGATCATCCAATCGTGATTGAAGTGGAACGTGCAAGCAGGTCTGCAAGAGAGAAAATTGAAGCGGCAGGTGGAAAGGTCGAGATCGTTTAGATGTGTGGCCCGACCAGATGCAGGAGTTTTTCAAATGATGTTTCATTCAATACGGAGATAAGGAAAGTTGATCGGCGGCTTCCAGAACATTCCGAAGATTCCTGAGCTCAAGAAGAGGATATTGTTCACCCTTGCCATGCTGGCCGTGTACAGGCTGGGTTGCCATATCCCGACTC
>CAYUCJ010000385.1:0-3312 GCA_964443285.1 uncultured Desulfobacteraceae bacterium
CTGACGGCCTCCTGGCTCGATCCTTAGACGGTTACGAATACCGTCCCTCCCAATTGGACATGGCCCGAAGCATTGACCAGGCACTGGCCGGGAAACTTTCCGCCCTTGTGGAGGCCGGAACCGGAACGGGCAAGACCTTCGGTTACCTGGTCCCCCTGATCTTGAGCGGGAAAAAGGCCGTTATATCCACAGGGACAAAAAACCTCCAGGAACAGATCTATTTCAAGGACCTTCCTCTTCTCAAGAAGTGCACAGGGTTAAAGGCAGAGGCCGTGATGATGAAGGGCAGAAAAAACTATCTCTGTCTTTACCGGTATCACCAGTACGCTTCACAGAAATCTCTCATGAAGGACCGTCCTCCGGCGTTCACCAGGCGTCTTCAAGACTGGGTGGAAGCGACCTCAGTGGCAGACAGGGCGGAAATCACCTGGCTTGCCGATGACGATTCCCTCTGGGACGACCTTTCCTGCACGTCCGATCAATGCCTTGGCGGGAACTGCCCTTTCTTTGACGATTGTTTTCTGAATGAACTCCGGCGAAGGGCTGCCAGGGCCATGATCCTCATCGTGAACCACCACCTGTTTTTTGCAGACATGAAGATCAAGAAAGGTGGTTTCGGGGAGATCATCCCCCGGTTCCAGGTCGCGGTCTTCGACGAGGCACACAATGTGGAAGAGATCGCCACGAACTATCTGGGAGAGAGCATCAGTACCAACCAGCTTTCTGAACTGGCCGTGGACCTGGATAAGGCCGTTTCAACCCTTCAGGAAGAAAGCCCGTCCGGCCTCAAGGCACACGCAACCGCTCTCAGGGCGCAGTCACGACAGCTGCGGGGGTGTTTTGAACAGGGGGACACAAAAGGAAGACTGAGCCCGCAGGCCCTTGTCGAGCTGGCCGGCGGCGCCGCAGGGGAAATCAGGACCACCCTGAAAGACATGCAGAAGGCACTGACGGAAAAGAAATCGGAAAACCTTCAGCCCTACGCTGTCCGGGCCTCTGAGCTGGACCGGCTCATGGCCGAAGTCCTCAGACCCAGGGAACAGGACTGGCTCACATGGTATGAGAAGCGAAAGACCGGCCTTACTTTACACGCCTCTCCGCTGGACATCTCCAAAAGGCTCAACGAACTGCTTTACGGACACATTGAGACCGTGGCCTTTACCTCAGCCACCTTGTCCACCAATGGAAATTTCGACTACATCAAAAGCCGCCTCGGGCTGGAGCAAACCGTGGAGAACATCTATCCCTCCCACTTTGACTTTGCCGCCTCCACACTCCTCTATATTCCGAAAGATCTGCCGCTTCCGGGCGCACCCCAATTTGCCGCGGAAATCGCGCCCCGGATCCTGGACATCCTGGAAAGGACCGGTGGGAGGGCACTGGTACTTTTCACGAGTTATTACAATCTCAATACGGTCTACAAGCTCATAAAGGATCGGATCTCCTACCCCCTTCAGCGCCAGGGAGATGCTCCGAGATCCGTGCTCCTGGAGGCTTTCAGGGAAAACGTCCATTCGGTTCTCCTGGCAACAGGGTCCTTCTGGCAGGGCGTTGATGTACCGGGAGAGTCCCTGAGCTGTGTTATCGTTGACAAGCTTCCTTTTGATTCCCCCGGGGATCCTCTGGTCGCCGCCAGGATTGAAGCCATCAGCGCCCGGGGGGGGAATTCTTTTTTTGAATACCAGGTGCCTTCGGCCATTATTTCACTAAAACAGGGTTTGGGCCGATTAATCAGGAATGGTACGGACAGAGGTATTCTTTCGGTCCTGGATATTCGGATACTCAACAGCCGTTATGGGAGGTTCTTTATGGAAAGCCTGCCTCAGATCCCCATGACCCATGACCTGGAAGATATCAATCGCTTTTTCGAGATCGAACAAGAGGATGAACCATGGCCTACAGAGACTTGAACCACTTCATCACCGTGCTGGAAGAAAAGGGTGAGCTGACACGCATCACGGAACCCGTGCGTCCCCAACTGGAAATCACTGAAATAACCGATCGCGTCTCCAAACGGAACGGTCCCGCCCTTCTCTTTGAGAATGTCAAATCCCATTCCGGAGACCCTGTCCTGATCAATGCCTTTGGATCATTGGATCGAATCAAACTGGCCCTGGAGGTCCAGTCGCTGGATGAACTGGCCGCCGACATCCTCTCCTTTCTGGAGGTGGAAAAGGCCGAAGGTATCCTTGAAAAACTCAAGCTCATCCCAAAGGTGAGGAGGATGAGCAGCATCTTTCCGAAAACGGTCAAGAAGGCCGCCTGCCAGGAGGTGGTGATGAAGGGCGATGATGTGGACCTGGAAAAACTGCCCGTTTTGCATTGCTGGCCGAGAGACGGGGGTCCGTTTATCACCTTTCCCCTCGTCGCAACGAGAGACCCGGAGAGCGGAAAGCGCAATCTGGGAATGTACCGCCTTCAGGTCTTCGACAAGAACACCACCGGGATGCACTGGCACGCGCACAAGGGCGGCGCCCAGCACTACCGGCTGGCCGAGGAGCTGGGCATCGAACTCCCGGTGTCTGTTGCCATCGGCCCCGATCCGGCCGTGACCTATGCCGCCACAGCCCCTCTGCCTGATGACATGGACGAATTCCTTCTGGCCGGCTATCTGAGAAAAAAGCCTGTTGAACTGGTCAAGTGCCTCACCAACGATCTCCTGGTCCCGGCCAATGCCCAGTATATCCTGGAGGGGTATGTGAACCCTGCGGAACGGCACATGGAAGGCCCTTTCGGCGACCACACGGGATTCTACTCTCTGGAGGACAGCTATCCCCTCTTCCACGTGACCTGCATGACCAAACGGGAGAACCCTATTTACCATACCACCGTCGTGGGGCCGCCGCCCATGGAAGACGCCTGGCTGGGAAAGACCACGGAGAGGCTCTTTCTCCCTTTCATCCGGAAGCAGCTCCCCGAGGTGGTGGATATGAACCTTCCGGTTGAAGGCGTCTTTCACAACCTGGCCTTTCTTTCCATCGACAAGCGCTATCCGGGGCATGCCAGGAAAGTGATGCACGCCCTGTGGGGGATGGGGCAAATGATGTTTGCCAAGATGATTTTCATCTTCGACAGGGAGGTCAATGTCCAGGACCTCTCGGAAGTCCTCTGGACCATGGGCAACAATGTGGCGCCCGGAAGGGACATCGTCTTCACAGAAGGACCCATGGACGTTTTGGATCATGCCGCCGAGAGGCCACTCTACGGCAGCAAGATGGGCGTGGACTGCACCAGGAAATGGCCCGGGGAGGGCTTTTCGAGAGAGTGGCCCGATGTCATCCGCATGGACCCCCAGGTCAAGAAGAAGATCGA
>CAYUCJ010000386.1:0-3297 GCA_964443285.1 uncultured Desulfobacteraceae bacterium
AAGGAATCTGCTGAAATTCGGGTTTTCAGAGGACGCCGTCTCCGTGAAGATCCAGGAGAGGAAAACAGGAATCACCAGGGATATCATCAAGGAGGCAAAAAGCGGCTATTCGGCGGTAGTGATCGGCAGAAAAGGGCACAGCAAGATCAAGGGGCTCATTCTCGGGAGTGTCACTACCAAGCTGTTGGCGAGTCTGGACTTTGTCCCCCTGGTTGTGGTCGGGAGGTTCCCGGCGTCCAGAAAGGTGCTGGTTGCCGTGGACGGTTCGGATGCTTCGATTCGCACCGTGGACTATCTGGGTGAGACCTTGCGAAACTGCGATTGTGATGTGACCCTGATCCACGTGATTCGAAGCGAGGAAAAGGATTTTGTGGAAAGGGCCGAGAAGAGAATCACTCCCGTTTTTGCTATGGCCACGAGCCATCTGGAAAGCTGGGGATTCGGCCCGCGCCATATCAGCACCAAGATCATTACCGGTGCGGTGAGCAGGGCCGGATCGATATTACGGGAAGCAGAGGAAGGTGGCTATGGCACTATCGCAGTAGGCAGGAGGGGGATATCCCAGGTGCGCGAATTCGCTTTTGGCAGGGTCAGCAATAAGGTTGTCCAGTTGGCCGGGGCACAGGTGGTCTGGGTGGTAAACTGATGCCCCAGACGGACCGGATGAACAGGATATTTCCATGAATTACAGGTATATGATCCTGATTGCGGATCGAAATCCCCATGTCAGGGCTTTTTTGAAACGCGAGATGACGGCCGAAGGGTATCAGATCCGTGTGGCCAATAGCGGCCGCGAGGTATTGAGGTCGGCCTTCGGACCGTCCCCTATCCACCTCCTCATTATCGATCCAGACCTGCCGGATGTGGAAGAACCTGCAATCTTAAGGCAAGTGCAGGAACGGATACCTGAATTGCCCATAATTGTCCACAGTTTTGACCCTGACCATGCCAAACATTTTGAGATATCGAATACGCTGGTTTTCGTGGAGAAATGTGGAAAGAGCATTGAAAGGCTCATCAGTCTAGTCGCCGAAATGCTCCAAAAGGTCAATCCGGAATGCATTGAAACTCCTGATGAAAAAAGGCTACCACAAAGAGAAGACTTGAATGAGACCGGATAGAGGAGCAGGCGATCCCTAATTACCATTTGTTGACCAAACTGGATGATGATATTCCAGCAGGATTCCTCCGATGCCTTCTCGGGCCTCGGAAAGGCAATGGCGGAGGCCTCTCGCGTTTCATTCCCCTCGCCGTGATCGCGATTCAACCTACCGGAAATGGATTCAAGTGGCTTGCCCCTTCATGGTCGCGTAGGTGATCACTGCGGCGATAGCAAGAGGAACGACCCCGAACACGATGAATACCGCGTCGCCCGGCAGGCGCATCCATTCAAGTAGCTGCACGGTGTGGTTGGTAAAATATTCAGCCCCCCTTGCGTGCCAGTAGCCGTTGTTTATGACATCCGAGAGCTGGAATATTCCCTCAGGAAATAGACTGCACACGACCATGAGGGCAAGACCGATATTGAGTCCCCAAAACGAAACCCGGATAAATTTTTCCGGACGAACCCATTGCTCATCGCTCAACACCTGCCGGAAACCGAGAACCATAAGGGCCACCGCTTCCATGCCGAAGACGCCCATCAAGGCAGCGTGTCCATGATTTGGTGTGAGGACGGTGCCGATTTCAAAGTAGCTGATAATGGGCAAGTTGATAAGAAATCCGAAAATTCCGGCACCAACGAAATTCCAGAACCCGACGGCCATCAAGAAGTAAAACACCCATTTATAAGGAAGCTGCCGCTTCCGTCCGCCGGCCTCTTCGCTCCTGCGCGTCAATCTCACGAAATCCCAGGCGTCCAGAGTAAGCAAAGTCAAGGGGACGACCTCCATGGCGGAGAACAGCGCTGAAAGGGCCATGTTCAGGTGGGTCTGCCCCGTCCAATACCAGTGATGGCCCGTCCCTATGATACCCGCCCCCAGGAAAAGAATGGCATCCAAGTAGATGATACGGGTTGCGTTCTTGCGGGAAACCAGGCCGAGTTGATAAAAAAGGACCGCCACCATGGTGGTGACAAAAAGCTCAAAGAAACCTTCAACCCACAGGTGGATAATCCAAAAACGCCAGTTATCCACCACGGTATAGTTGGATGTGCTGCTAAAGAAAAAAGCAGGAAGATAAAAAAGCGGTATGACCAGGGCGGCAATCATGAACAGGGTGGTGATCTCCTTGTGCTCAGGGTCTTTCAATGCGGGGGCAGCCACCCGGAAAAGCAAAATCATCCACAAGACCAGACCTACCACCAACAGGACTTGCCATCCTCGCCCGAGATCGAGATATTCCCAGCCCTGATGGCCGAACCAGCTCCAGAGATTACCGAGAAGTTGATTGATCCCGAGAAGCTCTCCCAGCAGGCTGCCGACGACGACCAGAACCAACGCCCAGAAAAGAAGGTGAATCCCTTTGGCCTGGTACTTCGGTTCCTTTTTGCCCAATGAACTGGCAAGCAACAGACCGCCTCCGATATAAGAGGTAGCGATCCAGAATATCGCCAGCTGCAAATGCCAGGTGCGCAGAATAGTCGTCGGCAGGAACTGGTACAGATTAAACCCGTAAAACGAGCCCGGTTCCGCCCGGTTGTGGGCCGTAGCCCCGCCCACCAGCACCTGCACGAGGAAAAGCAGCGCAACGATCACAAAGTATTTTAGAGTTGCCCGTTGACTTTCGGTGGCCTCACCAGGCCACATCCGGGGCTGTAATTCTTCGTCTCCGCGTTTCCAGCCCAGATAGTTAAACTTGCCGAAAGCAAATAAGATGACCGCCGTTCCGCCCAGCAGGGTGATGAGGCTCAAAGCACTCCAGAGAATGGCGGCACCGGGCGGCGTGTTTCCGGCCAGAGGATCATAGGGGAAATTGCTGGTGTATGAATAAGACTTGTTGGGGCGATCGGCCACGGCGGCCCATGCCGTCCAGGCGAAAAACGCGGTGAGGTGTTCAAGTTCCTGGCGATTGCTCAGATATTTCGGGGGCAGCCCTCCATTGCGGGATTCCTGGGAAAAGTGATTTTGCCACTTGGTTATTTGCCGCCGGTAGGAATTTTCTTCAGGCTTTGTAAATAACAACGTTTGTGTACGGGGATCGAAGCGGTTCTTCTTGAGGAGTTGCCGGATTTCGGCCTTTACCGCTTCTCGTTCCGCAGGCTGCAGCGCCTCAAATCCCCGCTGATAACGTTCCCGCGCCAGGGCTTCGCCCACATCCTCGGCCAGGCCATGAAGATATTCAGCCGAAAAATCAGGG
>CAYUCJ010000387.1:0-3291 GCA_964443285.1 uncultured Desulfobacteraceae bacterium
TGATCGCTGTTTCCGGGATCGGTCCGAAGCTGGCCGTGAATATCCTTTCGGGAATCGGGCCGGAAGAACTCTTGGAGGCCATGGCAAGGGGTGACGCGCCGCGCCTGCAGTCCATCCCGGGCGTGGGGAAAAAGACGGCCGAAAGGATCGTCCTGGAACTGAAGGATCGTGCACTGAAAAGTCTCGGGGACAAGGAAATGTCGCCGGTTCCCGTTACCGGGGAAACGGACAGGGCACTGAAGGACGATGCCCTTTCAGCCCTCACCAATTTGGGATACCCGTCCAAGGCCGCAAAGCGTGCCCTGGAGAAGATTTGCCGATCAGGAGAAGCCATAACCCTGGAGGCACTGATCAAGGAAACCCTCAAGGCGCTCGCCTGAGAGAACCTTTGCTCACTTAGAGAACTGGGAAATTGATGGAAGAGAGAATTACCGATCCCGAACCGCTGGAGGATGAGATACCCGCGGAGATCAGTCTCAGGCCCAGAACCCTGGACGAATACGTCGGACAGAATGAGATGAAACGAAATCTCAGGGTCTTCATAGAGGCAGCCATGGGGCGCTCCCAGGCCCTGGACCACGTTTTATTCCACGGAAGTCCGGGACTGGGAAAGACCTCCCTTGCCCACATTATCGCCAATGAACTCCAGGTTGAGATCAGAAGCACTTCCGGCCCCGTCATTGAAAAACCTGGAGACCTGGCGGCCATCCTCACCAGTCTTCAACCCCGGGATGTCCTCTTCATCGATGAAATACACCGTCTGAATCACGTGGTGGAGGAAATTCTCTATCCGGCCATGGAAGATTACCAGCTGGATATTATCATTGGGCAGGGGCCGTCCGCGCGGACCATGAAGATCCCATTGCCGCCCTTTACCCTGGTGGGCGCCACCACAAGGACAGGTCTGCTGACCCCGCCCCTCCGCGATCGCTTCGGCGTGGTCCTGCGGGTTGAATTCTACGAAGCACAAGATCTCCAGAAGATCGTGATTCGCTCGGCCCGGCTCCTGGACATCCCTATCAAAGACTCCGGCGCATTGGAAATAGCCAAACGGGCGAGGGGAACACCCAGAGTGGCGAACAGGCTTCTGAGGCGGGTTCGTGATTTTGCCGAAGTGGAAGCCAACGGCGTCATCACCGAGGAAGTGGCTGACCGTGCCCTCGACATGCTCGAAGTGGATGACCACGGTCTTGACAAGATGGACCGGCTCATCATGTTGACGATCATAGAAAACTTCGATGGAGGCCCCATTGGTCTGAACAGCCTTTCAGCCGCGGTCAGCGAGGAAAAGGACACCATCGAAGACGTGTATGAACCCTTCCTCATCCAGCAGGGATTGATAAAGAGGACACCCCAGGGAAGGGTCGCGACCAAACTGGCATACCGCCACTTCGGAATTCCTGTGCCCGGAGCCTGCGATCCTATCCAGAAAAAGCTGTTTTGACAGCGGCCCGGCCCGATCTTTATTGTTCAGTTGAAGGGTCAATCGATATGATCTTGGAGATTTTTTTCTCCAGGGTCATGACCTCATCCACGATGATCTGCGTATACTCCTTCCGCTGATTCTGATCAGGCATTTCCCTGTCGAGCCTTCGGGCCAGGCCGCCAATAACGGTCAGGGAGTTTCTGCACTCATGGGCGATTGTCTGTGACATTCTGCCGAAGGTGGCCAGCCTCTCGGCTTCCACCAGTTTCCGGGCCTTCTCTTCCAGTTCAAAGGTCCTTTCTCTCACCTTTTTTTCGAGGGCTTGGTTCAGCTCGTTGATTTCCTCATAAAGCTGAGAGATCCGGATCGCGACGCCTACCTGGGCTGCAATCATATCTATCACGTCATTGAAACGCTCCTGAAAATGGCCTTTCTTCCTGCTGGAGGTCACAAGGACGCCAATGGTCTCTCCTTCAACCCTTATGGGGGCCAGGGCGAAAGACCGGATATCTTCTCCCACTATCCTGGCGGTTGAAATGGGCTTGTCGATGGCATCCGAATCGTTGATGATGCTGATCCTGCCGGTAAGAAAACACTCCCCCGAATAGGTGTCGATCGTTGGTTTTCGGTTGGCCTGTTTTATGAATGCCTTGCTCAGGCCTTGATGACTTCTGATCCTGAGGTTGCCTTCTTCGTCGAGCAGTCGAATGGAGCAGGCGTCCAGCTGGAATTCTCTTACCAGGAGATCCGTGACGGCATCGAGGACATTCTGTACGTGGAGGAAAGAAGAGACGAATTTCGCGATTTCGCGAAGGATCCTGATCTTCTGTTCGGCTTCTTTGAGCTGCCTCGTCAGCGGGTTCATGCTCGGTACTCCCATGGATCAATAATGGTAGGACTTCCCTGCCCGGCAAGGTGTTCCTCACGATCCGTGACGAAAGGATGCCCTGAGGAGGATCGTACTTGAAGCCGGGGAGTATCAGGGACTAAAAAAGTGATCCCTGTTGTCCTTCTTCTGCATCGTTCGGCACCATACCCTCTTCGGCCGGCAGCATTTCTCCCTTGAGGAAAAACCGCTCGAAGAGGCGGCTGTATTCGGTCCAGGCACCTTCGTGGCCGTCCCTTTCAAAAAAACGTCCCAGGCCGTTGACTTTGGCGTCCAGGTCATCCAACAGGTGGAGCACAAAGGCTTCCAGGAATTTTGGCCTCTTGGGGGAACCGAAGGCGTATTCGCCGTGGTGGCTGAGAATCAGGTGCTTGAGGCGGGTCGCCAGGTCCGGAGGAAACTGTTTCATTCGGGCCAGCTTTTCCTCCACCATCAGGGTTCCTTGTACAAGGTGACCCAGGAGGCGGCCTTCGTCGGTGTACTCTATGGCCAGGTGGCAGCTCAGTTCCCGGACCTTTCCGACGTCGTGCAGGAAGGCCCCGGCCAGGAGGAGGTCCCTGTCCAGCCGGGGATAATGTTCCGCAGCCTTGAGGGCCATGAGACACACCGACAGCGTGTGTTCAAGGAGGCCGCCCACGTAATTGTGGTGAAAGTTCTTCGCTGCCGGCGCCTTTTCAAAGAGCGGTACAAACCGCCGGTCCCCCAGGAAACGATCGATCAGTCCCTTGAGGTGGGTGTTTTCCATTTTTTGCAAGATCTTTCTGAGCCGGGCCATCATCTCTCCCGACGAACTTTCGGACGATTCCAGGAAGAGGGATGGGTCGACATCTCCATCGGCCACCTGAAGGCCGGAAAGGGTCAATTGAATGCGGCCCCGGTAGGAGGTGGCCTTGCCTTCCACATCCAGGATGTCACCCACACCGAACCGGGCGGAAAGGGGTTCCACCCGATCCCATACCTTGGCTTCCACCTCTCCGGT
>CAYUCJ010000388.1:0-3244 GCA_964443285.1 uncultured Desulfobacteraceae bacterium
GTCTCCCCGGTATGAACGGTTTTGATACCTTCAAGGCGATCCACCGCATTGAGCCTAGGCTTCCCGTCATCATCATGACCGCATATGGCACCACAGAAACGGCCATCGAAGCCACCAAGCTGGGAGCATTTGACTACATCCTGAAACCCTTTGAAATCCCTGATATGCTGCTGGTCATAAAGGACGCCCTCAAAGCGGGCCGTTTTATGCGCTTGCCGGTCGAGATGGACGTCACCCCGGATCAGGCCCTCGGGGATGTCATCATCGGCAAGAGTCGGCCGATGCAGGAAGTCTGCAAGGCCATCGGCCGGGTTGCCGCCACCGATGCGACTGTTCTGATTCGAGGAGAATCCGGCACAGGCAAAGAACTGGCAGCCAGGGCACTTTATCAGCACAGCAACAGGGCGGACAGGCCTTTTCTAGTGATCAACTGTGTGGCCATCCCTGAGAACCTCCTCGAGAGTGAACTCTTCGGATATGAAAAAGGCGCCTTTACCGGGGCCTCACATCGGCGGATCGGCAAGATCGAGCAGGCCAACAGGGGCACGATTTTCCTTGATGAGATCGGCGACATGCCTTTCAATATCCAGGCAAAGATCCTCCGCCTCCTCCAGGAAAGGAGTATCGAACGGCTTGGCGGGCGCGAGGCCATCCCTGTGGATGTGAGGATCATCGCCGCCACCAACCGTGAGTTGGAAGCGGCCCTTGCCAACGGCACATTTCGCGAAGATCTTTACTACCGACTGAAGGTGGTCACCATAACACTGCCGCCGCTTCGCGATCGGACAGATGACATTCCCTTTCTTGCTGATTATTTCCTGGTGCTCTTCGCCCGGGATGGGGGCTCAAGAAATCCAGGCTTGACCGGAGAAGCCAAGGCCGTACTTGCCGGCTATTCGTGGCCGGGCAATATTCGAGAGCTGGCAAACACCCTTCAGAAGGCATTGATCTTTAACCGCGGTGCGCCCATAACCAGCGAAGACATCACAAATACCCTTGGCGGGAGCCCGGCGGATAACAGAAAGCCGGACGAAAGCGAAGCGTTGATTTTGCGGGAATGGGCGCAACGAATCCTCGCCACCCTGTCCGGAGAGCACCTTTTCGACACCTGCATGGACCGGTTTGCAGCCATCCTCATCTCCGAGGCGCTGAACATGACTGCCGGAAACCGATCACAGGCCTCCAAACTGCTCGGCCTTTCCCGCCCTACCCTTCACGCCAAGATCGATAAGTACCATCTCAAACTTGGAACCTCTGTCACGGAGGAATAGGGGGTCTTCCCTGATCACGATTCAGCCTACAGGAAAGGGATTCAACGGTTCTTCTCTCATCCCTTCGTGGCATAGAGCATTCCCCAGCTCAAAACCTGGTCTCCTTCGAACCATGGCATAGGCCTGCTTTACAGAGTGTAAAGGAACCCGACATCCTATCTTAAAAAAACACAAGACCTCGTCTTACCTGCTTTTCACGTATTTTCTAACACTTATCCGGATATAAGAATTCCCGAAAATATGGCATGGCCTTTGCTCTACTGGTAGTTGGAAAGGAGGTGGTATGTCATGTCTTCCAATTTCAAAATTCTGGTTCATACAAACGACAATAAGCTTCACATGAAGCTGTTCGGGGATTTTGATGGGACCTCCGCGCATCAACTTCTGAACCACATAAAAAAACTTCACCAAAAATTTCCAACCATTTTTGTCCATACGAATTGTTTGAAAGAACTTATTCCTTTCGGTGTAGGAGTGTTCAACAGCCACCTGGGGGACCTGGACAGAAATCGAATACGCCTGGTTTTTACTGGTGAGTACGCCACTCAGTTTTCAGCATAGAATCAGAACCTGCCTGATGGAGATCAGCCGGGAAAGGGACAATAGCAATGGCGAAAGCACAAAACTAAATGCTCAAAGACAAGAAATATATATCTATCCGTTTTGATGAAGACAAGCTCAAGGCAAGAAACAGGATCTTGTCCATTTTGCAGAAAATGAACAGTTTTCTGGCTTCTGCCATGAACCGTCAGGAACTTCTGAACGGTGCTTTGGCCAAAGTCCTGGAAGATTTTGATCTTGTGGCTGGGAGGATCTATCTCATGGAAGACGACGGCCGGCATCTCCTTCTTGCCGCCCATTCGGGAATCAAAACCGCCGGGCTTGAACGAATGGACCTTGATGAAGGGTTTTCAGGCAAAGCCGCACGCACGCAATCTTTCATTGCCCAGTATGTATCCGACCTGGAAGATAAGGCGAGGGCCGCCCTGCTGAAAAGCAATGGATTTCATATCATCATTTGCGTCCCACTGGTCTGCTCGAGCAGAGTTGTAGGCGTCATGAACCTGGCAACAGCAGGGCCTATTCGTTTTGACCAGGACGATGTTGACCTTCTTAACGTCCTCGGAAACAGGATAGCGGTGGCAATTGAAAACGCCCGCCTCTACAAGAGTCTCCAACAAAAACTCCAACATTTGAAGGAGAAGAAAGAAATGATCGAATTCTTTGCTTACTCCATTGCCCATGATCTGAAGAGCCCGGCCATCGGCATACACGGCTTCTCAAAACGCCTCAAGGACAAATGCGGTGACGACCTTGATGAGAAGGGGAGAAAATATTGTGATGAAATCATGAGGCTGGCTGAGCACATGGTAGGGCTTCTGGAAGAAATGAACAGCTATATTGCCACTAAGGAGGTGCAGCCACACTTTGAGGTTGTCCGGCTGAAGGAAATTACGGCCGCCATCAGATCTGAATTCGCGGACCGCCTAAAAGCACATCACATGGTGTTTTCTGTACCGGATTCAGACCCTCAGATTATTGCCGACAAAGCATCACTCCTCAGGGCGTTCAGGAACCTCGCGGACAACGCCCTGAAGTATGGCGGGAGCAACATGCACAAAATAAGCATCGGCTATTCCCAGGATGAGGCGTTTCACATCCTTTCCGTTAGCGATGACGGAATAGGGATTGAGTCGGAAGACAGAGAAAAAATCTTCAATGCCTTTGAAAGAAATCACACATCCCAAGGGATAATGGGTTCGGGGCTTGGACTTGCCATCGTAAGAGAAATAGCCAAGAAACACTGTGGGAGCGCCTGGGCCGAGAGTGGAGAAGCCCAGGGTATCCGTTTCAATATTTCCATCGCCAAAGATCTGAACTTTACAGCTCAACAGACAGCATCGTTAGATGAAAACCCGGAGATATCCGTTTCAATTTGAGAATCAATGTGATCCCCCGGGGGTTTGTCTTCC
>CAYUCJ010000389.1:0-1661 GCA_964443285.1 uncultured Desulfobacteraceae bacterium
TTCATGGAAGGCATGGTCACCACCAGACCTCCTCCGATATCACCCGCCAGGGCCAAGACCCGCCAGAAGGCATTGCAGATGTTGAGTTTCGATACATTGCCCATCACCTCATCAGGGAGGAACACTCCGGAGCCGGGGGGTTCCTCGCTCCCCTTGTTGGCCGCGGCCAGTCCGCACGCGCGACCTGTCTCTCTGAGCACCACCATCTCGGTCAACTGCTCATTGATGTGCGGGACCTTTTCCAGACCTTTGTATTCCTGTACCAGTTTGCTGGCCCCGATGATCTGGTTCATGAAACCCACCTTGCATGTGCCCCCGCAGGTCATCCGATGGGTCCTGCCGAAACGCGCCACGATTTTTCCCGAATATTTGTTTTCCCCGCAGTGAAATACCCTCTCCCAGGGGACAAAGACGTCATCGAATATGACCATGGCCGTCTCGCGCTGCCCGAACACGGGATTTCCCAGTTCCTCCAGGTCCGTCGCCTGATCCCGCTCCGCCGAATAGGGGGAATATTGACAGATGTAGGTGATGCCGTCGGCGCCCGTGGGTGTGGCAAATGCCACGGCATAGTCCTTCTCCACCTCTGAATGGGAGGACTGGGGAAGGACCAGCAGCTCATGGCTGGCATAGGCCCCGCTGATGTTGATCTTGGCCCCTCTGACCACGATCCCGTCCTTCTTCCTCTCCATGACTTTCAAGGAAAGATAGGGGTCCGGCCAGTCGATGGTCTTTTTGCTCCTGCTTCCCCGGGGCTCTGTCAAGGCGCCTGCCACGGAGAGGTCCTTTTTCTGCACCATCCTGAGGTATTCCAGAAAGCGCGGATGGTATTCGGTGCCAAGGTCCCGGTCCATCTCCCAAGTGGTGCTCGCCAGGGCGTGAAAGGCATCCAGGCCCACACACCGGTAGATGCAGGTCCCCAGCATCTCCGCTGTGAAGGTCCCGGCTTCCGCTTTCTTCACCAGGTCCTCCGTGTTGGCGCAGACGTAGGTATACCGGTTTACCCTTTCATCAACCAGCGGGGAATGACACGTCATGATGTCGCGATAACGAGGATCCTGGGCCCACCTATAGCTGGCCTTGTTGGATTCTATGACGGTCCGGGTGTTCCGGTTTTCAAACAGATTCTCCACGCGTTTGCCATTCATGAAAACCCGTGGCTTGAGTTGTTTTACGCTCTCTTCAAACTGCTCAGGTGTCATCAGGGCCATACTTTTCCTCCATGAGATGATGGTTTTCCTAAAAATTACTCGGAAGCCCCCTCTAAACCACCGTGCAGCGGAAGGATTTCATCCCCCTTCTGGGACAGGAACGCAACGATTTCCTTCGGCAGGAGTGCTTCCGACGCCAGAATGGACTTCCCCTTCTCATCCTGGAATGAAACCCCGGAAAGGGTGAACTGGATATTCCGGGCCGCATCCCTCTGACTGGCGAGGAAACGATGAGGTCCTGATTTGTGGGGGACATCGAGAAAATCCAGTGTCTTCATCAGCACTTTCATGGGGTCCTCATTTTTGCTGAGGGACAGAATTCTGAATTGTTGCTCCCCAAGGAACGTCATGATCTTGGGCCCCAACTCGGAGAAGTCTATGATGCAATTCTGTCCATTGGAGGTCAGGTAGAGGTCCGCCTTGACCATCAGTTTCACACCGGCCGATTTG
>CAYUCJ010000389.1:1761-3239 GCA_964443285.1 uncultured Desulfobacteraceae bacterium
GACCTTCAGGAAATCACAGGCCTTAAAGATCCTGCCCAGGGCCGATCTGAGGTCGTCTGATTTCTTGAGGTGGACCACACGGTATGTTGCCCAGTTCGACCAAATCAGCTCCGCCACCCTGGCGGGGAGCTCATTTTTCAGGTCCACGATAATCTTTCTGCCCGTAGACAGATTGAGTTCAGGGAAAGACTCCGCCCGGAGGTTAATCTGCCCGCCGCTCTTCAGGGGAATAAAGTGCTGTCCCGAGATGATCCATTCCTGGCCCATCTCATTGAAGATCCGGCCAAGTTCCTGCCCGAGGGGCCTGGCCTTTTTCTTCGGAACCTCTGTTTCAGCCTTTTGAAACCGTTCAGGAATAACGGGTTTCCGCACCATTTCCGGCGAATAGATGGGGAGCCTTACGCGTTGTCCCGGGAGAATGTGGTTGAGATTGCTGATATTCGGATTCAGTTTCTTCACAAGGGCCAGATAATCACCATAGAGATCCTTGGCCGGTACAGCGTAGCGTCCCGCGATGACCCGGGTTAGGGAGTCCCCCGGTTGAACGGTGTAGTTATCGATCTTCAGATCTTTCAAGCCGGCCAGTGTCGTCCTTTTTTCAACCACCGGCCGAGAGATTCCCATTCCTTCAATCGGTACGATCTTCAGGGGGATCAGGAGACGTTCTCCCGGGTGGAGGAGGTCAAGGTTTCGCAGGGCCGGATTGAGTTTCTTGAGCACGGACAGGATTTCCCCCACCTTTCCCATCTTGAGGAGGCGCTTCTTTCTCATAATCTGCCACAGATGTTCGCCTTCAGCCACCACGTAGGGGCTTGCGAGCACCTTTTTGTCGCCGACCTTATGCACCGCTCCTTCCTTGAGACCGGAGGTTTTGGTCAGGGATATGTCGTAGGTCTGCTCTCCTTCCGCCGCCATGGCGGTGAAACACGCCAAGATCGAAAGGAAAAAGACGAACAGAACGAGCAGCGCTTTTCCGGGCGTTGAGTCTGGCATGTTTGCCTCATGATTCAATGAAAAAGAAAAAAACAGGTACAGCCAATGCCACGGAGGTCCCGAAGGTCGAGAGGGGCATCCTTATGGTATTAGAAAAAATACATAATCCCGGTTCCCTGTCAACGGAAAAAAGACTTACCCTGCCCCAGAGGGGATTCCCGGTACCAATAACGACCTTGACCGGTAGGGAAAAACTCCCCCGAGCGCCGGGGTCAGCACCATATATTGATGGTTCTGCTAATCATAAACACACCATCTGGTATTTTCCCTTTACAAATGGGCTATTCTTTGCTATAAATATTTAATTTTTCTGAATCAGCACCCTTGTTTGGAGCAATTAATGGAGATCAAGCAGCTTTCCATCATAGGTTTTAAATCGTTTATGGACAAGCTTGCCATAGACTTTACCCCCGGCATCATGGGAATAGTGGGCCCAAACGGCTGCGGGAAGAGCAATATCGTGGATGCCATTCGGTGGTGTCTGG
>CAYUCJ010000390.1:0-1489 GCA_964443285.1 uncultured Desulfobacteraceae bacterium
CGCTCCCTTTACGAGGTTCTCAGGGATGAACTGGAAAGGCGCCTCATGAAGATCTCCCTGATCGATTCCTTCTACAGTCACCTGAAGAACGGGGTTGAGTACAACTTCCTTGAAAAAAGCGAACTGAGACCCAAATCGAAAAAAATGGAAAAGGAGTCTGAACTTTTCAACACCTTTATCGTGATCTTCTATGAAGACATCATCCTGCCCGAATTGAAAAACTACATCCGGTTTTTTCCCGAGAACAGTCTGGTCAAGAAAAATCTCGAATATCTGGCCAATTATTCACTTTTCGACCGGTATTACAGCAACTTGCGATATTTTGACAATCCAGGCTTCCTCGATTTTCTGGAAGACCTCTTAAATGTGGACTACGCCCTGCTCATCCAACAGGACCCCAATGTCAAAAAAAGAAATCGCTATTGTCTGACCCACTTCCACGTGAAAATCGACTGGCCGATCGCCGATGCAGCCGAAGACCTGGGCCGATGGCTCAAGTACATCCAGAACAACCTCTACGAAAAGGGGGACAACAAGGCCCGCATACTGCAAAACAAGCTTTTCGAATATTACGGCTGTCACCACAGTGTCGGCGGGAGAAGAACAGCCGGCCTGATCGCCGCCCAGCTCCTGCGAAAGATGGATTACGTATCGACGGTTTTCGTGTCCAGTTCTGAATCGCGGGCCATGTACAAATACTCGGAAAGAGGGGTGTCGCGGTTCTTTCTGGTCCAGCTCACGGAAAAGGAAATCAAGGCCCTGGCAGAACGGGAATCCATGACCCCGGAGACCTTTGTCTCCAACTACGTCTATCCGGCAGAAGATTACTATGTGGGCATTTCAGAGGCCTGTTATACCTACACGCCTTACTCCAAGCCTCCGGAAGACGGCAGGCTCAGAAAACTCTGGCCGGCCTACAACTGGCTGAAACTCTGGTTTGAATATCTCCACCCAAAGACCAGCGCGCTGAACGTGAGACCCATCAACTATCAATGGGTCTATAGCACAGACCAGTAATCCGTTTCAGCACCCGGTAGAGTTTTTCACTTTTTTTCCCCCGACGTGTCACCTCTTTTTATGACAAACCAACGATCCGCTTCCCTTTCCCGCCTTAACATGTGGACCTCTCCATCGTCCGTCTCTACCTTGAAAAAGTCGTCATCCGGCTCCCGCCATCGCTCCAGGATCCTTTTCACAACACGTTTCCGACCCTCGAGGATGAAATAAAGAGGCCTTTCATCCGCGTGGTAACCGGAATAACTGCCGACCTCTGTCTCGTGCTGGTCACCCCTGACATTTTTTCCTCCCTCACGGACCATGCCTTTTTCCTTTACAGCAGGTACACCGGCTCCCTCAATATGAGGCCGACGGCCTCCATGGCAATAGCTGCGAGATCCTCATGGGTATCCTTCAGGCTGACCACCTGGCGCAAATGGTCGGCGGTCCTCATGACGAGGGAGGCCATATCTCCTTCGCTGACCGGCACAAT
>CAYUCJ010000390.1:1589-3228 GCA_964443285.1 uncultured Desulfobacteraceae bacterium
CCCTTCGAATAGCCTCCGCGATGAGCAGGGGCTGGTCCACCCTGAGTTTGCTTGCCCAGTAGCCGTCAGGTGTCAGTTGCCCGGTCCTGTCCACGAATCCCGTCTTCTCGAGAAACCGCAGATGGTGCCTGAAGCTGTCCCAGAGGTCTTCGTTCCTTCGTTCAGGGTATCCGCCGGCCTGGTCTCCCCTCTTTTTTTCCTCCTGGAACCGGGCAAATGAACGCTCAAGCAGATCCCTGACCTCCAGGGGCGTGTGGGAAAGAAGCAGATTCAGTGTCATGGAGAAATTGATGTGGATCCGGCTGTTGAGAGGTTCCGACTGTGATTGGCTGAGTTTATGAATCAGCTTGGGATCCTGGTGCAGACCGGGAAGGACGAGCGCGAAGCCAATGTGATCTTTACCACGCCTCCCGGCCCGACCCACCATCTGGTGGAGTTCCGTGGCGGTCAGATCAACGAATTCGTGTCCGTTGAAGCGATCGCTCTGTACAAGAACCACGGTCCTGGCCGGAAAATTGACACCGGCCGCAACGGTGGAGGTGGAGAAGATGGCCTCCAGCACCCCCATTCCCATCATCTTTTCCACGAGCACTTTCCAGTAAGGCAACTGGCCTCCGTGGTGGGAAGCCACCCGTGATCTGAGAAGTCTTTTCAGCTGGCGGTGCTCCTTGAGGTGCGGGTACTTTTCCAGGAATGACTGTACGCCCTGTCTGAGGCGCATCTTCACTTCGAGGGGGGTTTCCGCCGTGGTACAAGTGCGCAGGGCCTTGTCGCAGTCAGACCTGGACTTCAGAAAAAAAATGGCCGGCAGGAGATCGAACTGCCTCAACTCCTCGATCACTTCCCCGAATCGCACATTGGCCCAGTTTCTCCCTCTCTTCCGTCGACCTTCACCCAGGAATTTTTTGACCTTCGGCAGGAGGCCCCTCTTTCCAGACAGTGGGGAAAGCAGTCCGTCCGGGAAAAGGAAAAGCATGTTCAGCGGTACCGGTCTCTGGTCGGAGCGCACCACCCGCATGGGGGTTTTGCGAATCCTGAACAGCCAGCTGCAGATTTCAGGTGCGTTGGATATGGTTGCGGAGAGGAGCAGAAGTCTGACCCTCGAGGGCAGGTAGATGAGGACTTCTTCCCAAACCACGCCCCTCTCGGGATCGCTCAGGTAGTGGGCCTCATCCAGGATGACGAGATCCGACCGGAGGGTGGCGCCCTCATGCATCACATCGTAGAGCTGGTTCCTCAGGATCTCGGTTGTTCCGACGATGACGGGAGCGTCCAGGTTCTCTTTTCTGTCGCCCGTCAGGATCCCGCAATTCTGCTTGCCGAAATCGCGGCAGAACTCGGCGTAAATGGAATTGGTCAGGGCCTTGAGTGGAGAGGCATACCAGACCCTCATCTTTTTCATGAGGTAATGGTGGATGGCCTGGGATGCGATCCAGGTCTTTCCGGAGCCGGTGGGCGCGCAGACCAGGACGTCATGATCCTTGACGAGTTCCATGGCCTCTGTTTGAAAAGGATCGGGCCTGAAAACACCCTCTTCAGGGACGCCGATCCTGGAGAAAACACGTTCCAGCCTTTGTTCGATCCTCGGCCTTTCGTATCCTCTCCGATCTTTACCGGCTTCTTTCCTCCGAGGCCGCTG
>CAYUCJ010000391.1:0-3226 GCA_964443285.1 uncultured Desulfobacteraceae bacterium
TCCCCTCACCCGAATCTCCCGATGACCCGGCGGAAGCCTGCGGGCCACACGTCCGTGACGATCAAAGGCCCATGCCTCGTATTGGGTCAATATGGAGATGAGAGCGAAAAAGCCTACAAGGAAACAAATCCCAGGGAATCGAAAGGCAAATCTTGATCTCTTCAGCATCCTATTTCCTCCTTCTTTCTCCCTACACGGGGATCCCGAACCTTTTCCCCGGGGGTCGGATCTCCTTTGAACCGGGCTTCGCACTGAACGGTCTGAATCACCTTGCTGCTGGAGGGACAGCGGAAGCGATAGCCGGTCGCTCTAAGACAAATGGGAAAGAGAAGGTCCTCTCTCCCCCATCATGGGCCCCACCCTGAACAGCGTTCTTGAGGCAGGAGACGATCGATTATCCGTCGGCCGGCGAAGGCGTCCGGGCTGCGAATTCAGTCATCACCCATCCGTAATGTCCATTGGGAAGCCTCACATAGTACCAGCCCGGTGCACTCCCACGGATGTCCAGAACAGCCCCTTGGGAAAGCTGATACAGTACCCCGAAGCTCCTCCCGGGTCCCGATCGAACATTCAGCAGGGCTGCCGTCACTGTTGCTTTTCCCGCCGCATGGGACTCCATTCGGATTACCGGAGAAGGAACCTCCTGCCGAACAACGGTTCTCGGCGAAAGCGCCATCATCGGCGCCGGCCGGTAAACGACTCTCGGCTCCGGATGGCTCAGTATGGAACTGGTCACAATAGCTGCTGTTAAGATCCCGAAACCGAACAAAGCGCCTCCCCAATTTCCACGAGGACCGGAATAATATCTGTGATTGCGAAAGGCTGAGGCCGGCGTCAGTGTCAGCATGGTAAAACCGACAATCACACAGGTGATTACCAAGAGTTTTTTCATTTTTTTCATGACGCTCTCCTTTCTTTTCTATTTTTGCGATCTCGCCCTATAAGAGTAGTCGCTTGATTTCCGGATAAGGTTACATAACGCCGTTTCATTTCTTCTTGATATTATCAGGAACGTAATAAATGGGCAATAAATCTCACCTCTCCCTGATCCACCTTTTAATTTGCGCATCACGTACTCCGAGGGGGATTTGGCGACATTCGTGAACAGCAGCAAAAGGAAGGTCCAAATGAAAATATGGCGTGAGCGGTAAAAGTTGTAACCTTTCTTCGCATTCCTGCGACTTTGATAGTAAAGGCGGCTTTCGAAAATCTTAAACAAGGAGGCACATATGAAACGCAGCAAGTTCTTGACACTGACATTATTGGTTGTGATAATTTTTGCAGGCGCAATGCCGGTGGTTGCAGGAGGTTTTGGCGGCATGGGCCACAGACACTGGGAAAGCCCAGGAGTTAAAGGGTTAAAAACCTTTCTGAAACTTGATCTGACGGATGCTCAAAGATCCCAACTATTGACCATCATCGACCAAAATCAGGCCGAAAGGCGAAACGCCGCGCACAAGCTTTTTGAGGCACGAAGGGATCTTTTTGAGGCGATGCACAGTAAACAATTCGATGAAGCGAATCTCCGTAAGGCCTTTGAGCAACTCTCATCCATAAGAGAAAACGCGTTTATTCTGCGCGCCAAGATGATATGGAAGATGAAGGGAGTGTTGACGCCCGAACAGATATCCCTGTTGCAGGAGCGGCATAGGGGAGATTTTAGGAGGATGAAAAATCGGCATCATCGGTATGATGCACAGCCGGAAGCCCCGACGAGCTGATGTGTCGAAGGAGGCTCTCTCAGTACCTTGAATCCGCTTGAGAATCGATCCGCTGAAACGCAATGATGCATAATGATTCAGGCAACTCCGATGATGCTCAGATAGTCGACCTGGTCCTTGGTGGAAATGTCAATGCCTTCGAGACATTGCTCCTCAGATATGCGGACCATGTTCTCAGGATCGTCAAGAAACATGTGAACTATGAGGCGGTGGAAGAGACCTCCCAAGAAGTCTTTGTTCGGGCTTTCCAGTCCCTGTCGGGTTTCAGAAACGATGGGAATTTCAGGCAATGGCTGTCCTCCATCGCGGTGCGAACCTGCTACGACTACTGGCGAAAGGTGTACCGGTCCCGGGAAATTGCCATGAGCGAGATATCTGAAACGCAGCGGGAATGGCTGGAAGACATTCTTTCGGATCGATCGGGTCAATCGTTTGACGAAAAAGGCTCTCAAGAAGAAGCCAGGGAGGTGCTGGACTGGGCGCTTGAAAGACTTCCCGCAGGAGATAGAATGGTGCTGGAGTTGGTTTATCTAGAAGGTCTCAGCTTGAAGGAGGCGGCGGAGCTTCTGGGCTGGAGCGTCGCTAACGTGAAGGTTCGGTCATTTCGTGCCCGCAGAAAACTTCGGGCACTCCTTCGCGGGCTGATCAACGACCGGGAGGAGAGACAATGAAACTTACCAGGAACCGGCAAGAGAATCTGATCAGAACATTGCGTGTCACCTATCATGAAAAAGAAAAAGTTGAAGTCGGCGAGCAATGGCAGGGAAAAGTGATGCATCGCGTTCGAGGAATTCGCCATGTCCTTTCAAAGAGAAGCTTCTTTGAACAATTTGGCGATGCTTTGTGGCGTTTTGCTCCTGTGGCCTGCGCACTGATCTTGATACTTGGGGTCTGCATATTCAAGTTTCATATGATCCCGGACTATGAGGTAGCCAAACTGGTGGCAAATGACCCGGTGGAATATGGTCTGCTGCAATCACTTTTGATGTAGCGAGGACAGAGAGATGAACAAGCTGAAGTTGTTAGCGGGAATCATGCTTCTTTTCTGTGTTGGCGCCTTTGCGGGGGTATTGGGCACAGGTGCCTACTTTACGCACAGATTCGAGCACTTCACAAGGGGTGGGCACCGTCCGCCCCTTGCCCGATTGCTGATGGAAAGGCTGACCCACAAGCTGGACTTGACAAAGACCCAAAAAGATGAAGTTATCAATATTATTGAGCAAACAAGGCTCAAGCTGCACGATTTGAGGGGCAAATACCAACCTGAGATGGAGTCCATCATTGAAAGCGGCCTCCAGTCGGTAAAAGAAAAACTCAATGACGAGCAGAGACAAAAAATCGATGAAATCTATACGAAATTGAAGGAACGCTGGCGTGAAAGGGAAGCGTCACATGAAATGGAAGCCCGCAGGACACCCGGGGAGTATTTTGACCGGCTCAAGGCGGCCCTTGGGCTTAGCGAAGCCCAACAGGCAAAAGTTCATGAGATCATCCAGGACGGCATC
>CAYUCJ010000392.1:0-3214 GCA_964443285.1 uncultured Desulfobacteraceae bacterium
GGTCATCGCGCCGAAGGGTATCTATGAGTACACAATCGCTCGGACGAAATACATCGACGCGGTTTTCAAGGAGGCCCTGTTCGAGGGGTTTGATCAGATACTGATCTTTGGCGCCGGATTCGATACCAGGGCACTGCGCTTCCGGAAAGAGATCGGTTGTACGAAGATATTCGAGTTGGATGCGTTGATCACTCAGAAGGCGAAACTTGACCGGTATGCGGAGCGTGGGTTGAACATCCCGACAAATGTCGCGTTTATTCCGATCGATTTTGACAAGGAATTGCTTTCAGAGAAGCTTGAGGACCCGGGATTCAATAGAGGCGCGCGAAGCCTCTTCGTGTTGGAAGGTTTGTTGATGTATCTGCAACCGGGATCGGTGGAGGAGACCTTCAAGGTGATCGAGAGATTTGCGGGAGAGGGCAGTGAAGTTGTTTTTGACTATGTTCGGGCGTCGGTTCTTCGGCAGACAGGGTCGTATTACGGGGAAAGAGAGATTCTGAAGTCAGTGGCCAAAGCGGGTGAGCAATGGTATTTCGGGTTTGAGGAAGATGAGCTGGTGGGATTCCTGAAGAAGCATGGCTTGAGCGTGATGGAGCACAAGGATGCGGAGGACCTGGAACGGATGTATTTCACAGGGGCGTCAGGGGAAATAGAGGGGCGAATCAACGCTACGCATTGTCTGGTTAGGACGGTGAAGTCAGAATTGGAGGGAGCCGCTCTTAGACCCGCGCCTGATCCGCCGTAAGCTGACCCCTGCATCCTTGCCTAATGGCAAGAAAAGGAGAAAAACGGTTATGCCTGGTCGAAGTGGCTGAACTGCATGGTGAACGTGCCCCTGCCTTGGGAAACGGACCGGAGGGCGGTGGAGTATCCGAACATCTTTGACAGGGGGACACTGGCCGTGATGATCTGAATAAGGGTCTTGCTGGTAATTTGTTCGATCTTCCCTTTCCTGGCATTGAGATCTCCGATCACTTCCCCCATGAATTCTTCGGGAACGATGATCTCCGCCTCCATGATGGGCTCGAGGAGACGCGGTTCGGCTCCTTCGCAGGCCCTTTTAAACGCCATGGCCGCGACCACCTTGAATGCCATGATGTTCGAAAGGGATTCCTTGATTTGGGCATCCTTAAGCGTTGTCTGAATGTCGACAACCGGGTATCCCATCACCACGCCGCTGTTTTGCGATTCGGTGACGCCCTCCCGCACAGCCTGGAGGAATTGTTCTGTAAGCTCCGGGTTGCTGCACCGATTCACGAACCGGTTGCCGCTTCCCCGGGGCAAAGGGGCTACCTCGATCAGAACCCCTGCAAAATGCTGCTGCCCTCCCAGTTCCCTCTGGAAGACCTCTTCATGGGAGACGGCCTTCCCGATGGTCTCCCTGTAGACGACCTGGGGCTTGCCCTGGTTTGTGTCCACTGAAAACTCTCTTTTCATGCGTCCCACCAGGATTTCCAGGTGCAGTTCTCCCATTCCGGATATGACGGTCTGCCCGGTCTCTTCATCGATCTTGTAGCGGAAAGTGGGGTCTTCCTGCGAGAGCTTGTCCAGCACCTCCAGGAGCTTCTCCTGGTCCTGAACCCGCTTGGGTTCCACTGCCATAGTGATCACCGGCTCTTTGAACTGGATTGGTTCAAGGAGAATGGGATGATCCTGGTCACAGAGTGTGTCACCCGTAGTTGTCTCTTTCAATCCCATGGCCGCGACCAGGTCACCGGCAGACGCCCGGACCACGCGTTCCCTCTTGTTGGAATGCATGCGAAGGAGCCTCGCCAGTTTTTCCGTGACCCCTTTTGCGGAATTGAAGACGGGTTTTCCCGCGTCAATGGATCCTGAATAGACCCTGAGGTAGGTCATCTTCCTGCCCTGGTCAATCATGACCTTGAATGCAAGGGCTGAAAAGGGTCCTTTGAGTTCCGGGCGGCGTTCCTCCACCTCCCCGGTCTCCGGTACATGGCCGGTAATGGGAGGGACGTCGAGGGGCGAGGGAAGGTAATCCGTAATGGCGTCAAGGAGGGGTTGAATGCCCTTATTGCGCAACGCCGAACCACAGAAGACGGGCGTGAGTTCCAGCCCTGCCGTGGCCACACGAATGGCCTGCTTCAATTCCTCCTTTCCGGTCTCTTCCTCGGCGAGATATTTCTCCATGATGAGGTCATTTCGGTCTGCCAGGGTCTCCAACAGCTTTTCCCTGTAGGCTGCGGCCTGTTCCATAAGTTCTTCAGGGATGGGGACTTCTTCGTAATGGGCCCCGAGGGTCTCGTCCTCCCATACAATGGCTTTCATATCGATGAGGTCGATCACCCCTTTAAACGTGTCTTCAGATCCCCACGGGATCTGCAGAATCAGGGGGACCGCCCCCAACTTCTCCTCGATGGCCTCCACGACCCTGAAAAAGTCGGCCCCAACGCGATCCAGCTTGTTGACAAAGGCGATTTTGGGCACGTGATACCGGTCGGCCTGGTGCCACACGGTCTCCGATTGGGGTTCCACCCCTCCCACCGCGCAGAAGACCCCGATGGCGCCGTCCAGGACCCTCAGCGCCCGTTCGACTTCAATGGTGAAATCCACGTGCCCCGGTGTGTCGATGATATTGATGATGTGTCCGTTCCACTCACAGGAAGTCACGGCGGAGGTGATGGTGATGCCCCTCTCCTTTTCTTCGAGCATCCAGTCCATGGTCGCTTCGCCGTTGTGGACTTCACCCATCTTGTGGACACGACCGGTGTAATAGAGGATACGTTCGGTGACGGTGGTCTTGCCGGCGTCGATATGGGCGATGATCCCGATATTCCGGGTTTTCGTCAGTCTATGTTTCAGTGGAGCGGCCATTTCATTATCTTAATTGCCCCATTCGGGGAATGGGAGAAAACCCCTCGCCTTCAGGCGAAGACCTGAGTTTTAATTTCAATAAAAGATTCAGGGGGTTAAGGATTCGAGGGTCCAAATGAAAGAAGCTGTCTTCCCGAGTCCTTTCACCGGACCCCTTGCCCCCTGGAATCCTTGACCCCTCAAGCCATCGGCTTTAGCCGATGGTGGTTACTTTGATCGGCAAAAAGACGCTTTTCAACAAGGGAATACCGCTATACGATGGCGTTCCCGGGCGTTTGACATGGAAGCCAAATCTAAGGTATTGTGTGAGGCCTGTCAAGATATTAAGGAGGGATTGTTTTGCAGGAACCGCGTATTGAAAGCCAAACGGGTCGGAGCCTTC
>CAYUCJ010000393.1:0-3200 GCA_964443285.1 uncultured Desulfobacteraceae bacterium
CGAGCAGGACATTGTCAAGACTGCGCAATTTGCAGGCGCACCCAAGTTGATCTCCTTATCCGAAGATGCAACGGTATTTACGTTCTGATCTTCACCAATTTGCCATTTCACCTTTCTGCGTGGCATCGGGCGGCTCAGGAAATTCTATAATGGGTTTCGATATGGAATCAGGGGTTGCCGCCATATCCGGATGGGAGGCATGGCCCCTTGAAACCATCAATTGACATCTGTTCCGAAAACACGCCTGAAGGTCTCCTGGTAGGTCTTCAACGCACGCTCCTCGAAACAGACGAAGGTCACCTGCTCAAGGGTCTTATCCTTTTCCAGAAAGGCCTTGGTTTCTCCCATGGCGATCTCCGCGGCCCTTTCCAGGGGGAACCCGTATGCCCCGGTACTGATGGACGGAAAGGCGATCGATTTCGCACCCAGGTCCGCTGCCGCCTTCAAACTGTTCCGGTAGCACGAGGCCAGGAGCTGCTCCTCCTTCCTGTTTCCCCCCCGCCAGATGGGCCCTACCGTGTGGATCACCCATTTCGCAGGGAGCCGGTATCCTTTGCTCACCCGTGCCTCCCCTGTGGGACACCCGCCGATCCGGCGGGTCTCTTCAAGGAGTTTCGGTCCGGCAGCGCGGTGGATGGCGCCGTCCACTCCCCCTCCTCCCAGAAGGGAATTGTTGGCTGCGTTGACAATGGCGTCCACCTCCTGCCTGGTGATATCCCCTTCTACAATCCGGACCCTTTTTTCCATTCCGATCACCTCGTGCCTTAATCACTCTTCCGACTGGGAGAGCCCCTGAGCCAGGCCGAGATAGAATTCCCCGATGCGCTTCTCAAAGGTCTTCCTGTCCCTCGTGCCCATACCAGCGCCTCCACCCCACCAGCCCATCTGGTTATAATGATCGGCATCGATCTTTTCGCGGAAATAGTCCTTATTCCACTTGGCTGAATTAAGAGATACGAGGCCGTCGTTTTCCCCTTCTTCCCGATGGATGATCCGAAAGGAGCGCCTGAGCAAGATAGACGTTTTTTCAATGGGTTGTACACCCGCGATGGTTTGATAACGGACCCTGTTCCGTCTCTCGCGCTCCTCCCAGGTGCGGTTGAAGGTGCGGCAGCGGGCCCGGGTGAGATCCCTGAAACCGCCCAGGTCCAGCCCAAGGTAGCGTGCCGGCTCGATCCATCTCTCCAGCCGCCTGAACCCCCGGTCCGCATAAGCCGAACCCAGGTGGGGTGTGCCGATGGTCGTCAGGGAAGCCACGCGATCGTCCATGCCGAAATGGTTGATCATGACCCGTGCGTCCAGTCCTCCCATGCTGTGGGCGATGATGTGGACCCTGGGCCATCGCTGAAATTGATCCGTTACTCGCAGTAAATCCCCTCGAAGGTCTGCGGCCCTTCTGCTGACACCGCCTGCCCAGCTGACCCGGCTGTGAAAGACCTCAAACCCATCGGCCTTAAGGGTGCTCCTGATCTTCCGAAAGTAATGAAACCGGTCTTTTTGTTCGGTATTGAGCAGGCGCAGAGGAAAGATAACCCGGTCAAATGGGCAGATACCGTGGGCCAGGATGATGGGATAGGATAGGGCCATGGAAACGGAGTCATGCTAAAACTTGATTTTATTCATAGCGTCACATACGATGTCAAATAGATTCTTATTCAAAATAAACCCTATTTGTCAAACGGCTTTTTGTCCCTTTCGCGGATGGGAGGACGGCCATGAATATTGCAGTTGTCGGCGCCGGCACGCGATGCCGGGTTCTGTTGGAAACAATCAAAAATCATTCATTTGAACGACTCGAACCCAAAATTGTAGCTGTGGCAGATGAACGGGAAGATGCAACCTGTATGGAACGAGCCAGGGAGGACGGCATCTTTGTGACTACTGATTACAACGACCTGTTTGATAGGGACGATCTCGATCTCATCATTGAACTCACCGGAAACGAGGAGATCTTTTACGATATCCTTGACAAAAAGAAGCGGAATGTCCGGGCATTCGACCATAGAACCGCCCAACTTTTCTGGGAACTGAGCAGGATCTCGGCCCTTCAAGAAAAGACCAATGAGGAACTTTCAAAGACCAGAAGCTTGTACCATGTGGTTACCAACGAGCTCCTGGAAGAGGACGTGATGATCATCAGTCCCAGCTATCAGATCATTGACGTGAATAAGACCCTGGCAAAAAAGCTCGGGCTTGAGCCGAGTGCCCTGATCGGCCGTTATTGCTATGAGATTTCTCATGGTCAAAACACGCCCTGCGAAGGGGAAAAACATCCCTGCCCCCTGGCCCAAACCCTGAAGACGAAAAAATCTTCCAAAACCACCCATATTCACCATGACTCCAACAATAAGGAACTCCACTATTCCATCTCCTGTTACCCTGTTTTTGAAGGTGGAGAAATTGCCGGGGTGCTTGAAATATCAAGAGATATCACAAGAGACATCAATATCCAAAAGATCATGATGCAGCAGGAAAAGCTGGCTTCCATCGGCCAACTCGCGGCGGGTGTCGCCCATGAAATCAACAACCCCATGACCACTATCCTGACCACCGCCATGCTGATGCAGGAAGAAATGGACCCGGGAGACCCGAATTATGCGGACTTGAAAACCATAACAGATGAAACCCTGCGCTGCCGGAAGATTGTAAACAGCCTCCTCAGCTTCGCCCGTCAGACAAAACCTCAAAAGAAAAAGTCTGATGTGAACGACATTATCCTGGATGCGGTGGCGCTGACCCGAAAGCAGGCCGCCTTCAAGGATGTCTCTCTGAACCACGATCTGGCCCAAAATATGCCGCAGGTATGGGTGGACAAAGACCAGATGCAGCAGGCCTTCATCAATCTTGCATTGAACGCCATTGAAGCCACGGACCCAAGAGGGAAAGTTACCTTTTTCTCCAGGCTTGTGGACGACGATAAGGTGGTTTCTGTGTCCATCAGCGACACGGGGAAGGGCATTGACGAAAAGGATCTCGGACGAATCTTTGAACCTTTTTTTACAACAAAGGAAAATGGAACAGGACTTGGAATGGCCATAACCCACGGTCTGGTTGAACAGAACGGCGGAACCATCGCGGTGAGATCCAAATTGGGGGAAGGGACAACTTTCGAGATAAGGTTAGCGCTCCGAGATGGCGGAAAGGATGTCAACTGACATGCAAAGGATCCTGATCATCGATGATGAGGAGCATATCTGTCA
>CAYUCJ010000394.1:0-3196 GCA_964443285.1 uncultured Desulfobacteraceae bacterium
TTCGGGTCCACATCGGGATTGACGCGAATCGCGATCGGCGCCTTCCTACCCATGGCACCGGCTATGTCATTCAGCCTCCTGAGTTCCTGGGACGATTCCACATTGAACATCAGGATCCCGGAGGCAAGTGCCGCCTTCATGTCTTCATCCTGCTTCCCCACGCCGGAGTAAACGATCTTTTCCGGAGACACATCCGCCTTCAACGCCCGGTGGAGCTCACCCCCTGAAACGATATCCACACCGCCTCCCAGGCTGGCGAACAGCTTGAGGACAGCAAGGTTGGAATTGGATTTCATGGAAAAACAGGTCAAGTGATTGACGTCCCCGAAGGCGTCGTCAAAGGCCTTGAAATGCTGGACCAGGGTGGCATGTGAGTAAAGATAAAAAGGGGTTCCCACTTCCTCTGCAATTCTGGTAACAGGAATCTCCTCGCAGTACAATGCCCCCCCTCTGTGTTGAAAATGGTGCATGGTCTTACCTGCCCGGTTCTCCTTCTGTCATTATGAAGGAAATAGAGAATATCTTTCCCATGGCCCTTTACATTAGTTTGAGTGACGACGGGCCGGACGGTGGTCCCACATTCCCGTTCCTGTCCACAAGACGAACCATAAAGAAATAGATGCCTTTTTTTCCCCCCAGTGGAAAAGTGCATTGGAACTTTCCATTTCCCAGTATGTCGGGCTGCACTTCCTCAAACGTTTCAAAGGGCAGAGGGCACTCCTCGCAGGGGGCCTTTTCTGCGGGATAGTAAAGGGTATAGACACGACACTTCACACTCACGGGTTTTTCCATGTTCCTGCTTTCGCCGGGAACCAGAGCGCCTGTGAGCAGGACCTGGTCCCCCTGGGCCAGGGCCTTTAAACCCTCTACACGGAAGGCGAAAACGTTCCCGGGAACAAAGGGAGGAGCCTTCTTCCCACACCCCTGGGATAGAAGCAAAAGGAGGAGCAGGAGGACCCACGCGATCCGTCGTCCGCTTTTCACCCTTCAAGCTCCTTTCCGGCCTCTTCCATGCGCTCCTTTACAGCCTGAGGACCCGTGCCGCCGGCGATTTCCCTCCTTCGGACACAGGAAAGGGGATCCAGCCAGTCGTACACGTCCTCCCCGATCTGCCTGGAAAATTCCTTCAATTCCTCCATGCTCAACTCCCGCAACTCCTTGTCCCTTGAGAGGGCATGCAGAACCACCCTTCCCACCATTTCGTGCGCCTGCCGGAACGGAATCCCTTTTCTCACAAGGTAGTCGGCAAGGTCGGTGGCCTCCAGGTATCCTTTTTGTAGGGCCTCTCTCATGCGATCTCCATTGAAGGTGGTTTCGTTCAGGAGATGGGTCATAATCTTCAGACAAGCTTCAATGGTGTCCGCGGCGTCAAACAGGGCTTCCTTGTCCTCCTGCATATCCTTGTTGTAGGATAGCGGGAGCCCTTTCATGGTGGTCAGAAGCGCCATCAGGTCCCCATAGACCCTGCCGGTTTTCCCGCGAACCAGCTCGGGAAGATCCGGGTTCTTTTTCTGGGGCATGATACTGCTGCCCGTGCAGAAGGCATCCGAGATGGTGGCAAAACCGAATTCCTGTGTGGACCAGAGCACCAGCTCTTCGCTGAGGCGGCTCAAATGCATCATCAGGACCGAAGCCGCGTAGAGAAAATCGAGCACAAAATCGCGATCGCTGACCGCATCCATACTGTTCCTGGTGATGGTGTCAAAACCGAGCTCATCCGCCACCATCCGCCGATCCAGGTCAAACGTTGATCCGGCCAGCGCCGCGCTGCCAAGGGGCATGACATTGGTGCGATCGAGGGTTTCGCTAAACCTGGACAGGTCCCTCCTCAGCATTTCAAAATAGGCCATCAGGTGGTGGGCGAGGAGCACGGGTTGTGCCCTCTGCATGTGGGTATAACCGGGCATGACCAGGTCCGAATGGGTTTCCGCCAGGGAGAGAAGGACCCCTTGGAGATCCCGAATGGACGAGAGAACCCTCTTGACGGTCTCCCGCACGTACATCCTGACGTCCAGAGCCACCTGGTCGTTTCTGCTCCTCCCGGTGTGAAGCTTTTCCCCAACCGCGCCGATTTTCTCGATCAGGGCCCTCTCCACAAAGGTGTGGATATCTTCATAGTCCCTGGTGACGGCCCCCCCGTGATCCAGTTCTCTCTTGATCTCGGCCAGGGCCTCCAGGATAGCGGAAGTTTCATCCTCCGAAAGAATGCCCTGCTTCCCCAGCATTCGGCAGTGGGCCATACTCCCCAGGACATCGTGTTCATAGAGACGCTGATCGAAATCAATGGATGCGTTGAACTCATCCACGAGGGCATTGGCGTCCTCCCTGAAACGACCACCCCAGACCTTTCCGCTCATTTGCTGTTTCCTTTCAACCCCGGGTATTCCGGTTCTGTTCCAGGAGCCTGGCAATCTTGAGACGCAAACCACTGAGGCGGATGAAGCCCTCGGCATCCTGCTGTTTATAGACCTGGTCACTTTCAAAGGTCGCGAAGTCCGCGTGATACAGAGACGCCTCGGACTTTCTTCCGACCACCGTGCAATTGCCCTTGTAGAGTTTCAACCGGACAAGCCCGTTAACCTCTTTCTGGGCTTCATCCACCATGGCCTGAAGCATTTTCCGTTCCGGTGAATACCAGAAACCGTAATAGATGATCTCGGCGTACTTGGGAACCAGACCCTCCATGATGTGGACGACTTCCCGGTCCAGCGTTATGGATTCCATGGCCAAGTGGGCAACTCTGAGGATGGTCCCGCCCGGGGTCTCATACACGCCCCGCGATTTCATCCCCACGAAACGGTTTTCCACCATATCCACGCGACCGACGCCATTCCTTCCTCCCAGTGTGTTCAAATGGGCCAGCAGGTCGGCCGGGGTCATGGCCTTCCCGTCTATGGCCACCGGGTCGCCGTTTCTGTATTCGATTTCCACATAAGTCGGCTCATCCGGGGCTTTTTCAGGAGATGTGGTCATGACAAAGACTTCTTCGGGAGGTTCACACCAGGTATCTTCCAGTATTCCCCCTTCAAAACTGATGTGCAGGAGGTTGGCGTCACTGGAATAGGGTTTCTCCTTGGTGACCGGCACCGGAATTTTTCTGGACTTTGCATAATCTATGAGGTCTTCGCGTCCTTTGAAGTTCCAGATACGCCATGGCGCTATGATCTTGAGGCCGGGCTCCAGGGCCATATATCCC
>CAYUCJ010000395.1:0-3184 GCA_964443285.1 uncultured Desulfobacteraceae bacterium
TGTTGGACAACGTCGCACTGCAGGTGGAGAAGGGGGAGAAGGTCTGCCTTCTGGGACGCAACGGGGAGGGCAAGACCACCCTTCTGAGACTCATAGGCGGAGAAATGGAGCCTGACAGCGGGCTGATCACCCTTCAGCGGGGGACCACCGTGGCGGGTCTTTCCCAGACCCTGCCGTCCGATCTTTCCGGAACCGTTTATGACGTGGTTGCGGGGGGGGTAGCCGGGGATGCGTCCAACCCGGAAACGGAACAGGGATGGGGGATCCGCCGTCAGGTGGAACCGGTGCTGACGCGGTTGTCCCTCGAGGCCGATGTCCTTTTTGAGACACTCTCTGTGGGATTGAGGCGCAGGGTCCTCCTTGCCAGGGCCCTGGTCGCGGAACCGGACATACTGCTCCTTGATGAGCCCACCAACCACCTGGACATAACCGCCATTGTCTGGATAGAAGACTTCCTCCGGAAGTACAGGGGCACCCTGATCTTTGTCACACACGACAGGATGTTCACGGACAGGCTTGCCACGCGGATCATTGAGCTGGACCGGGGCCGGCTTGCGAGCTGGGCTTGCAGGTATCGGACCTTTCTGGAGCGCAGGCAGGCGTCTCTGGACGTGGAAGAGGCACAGCGGGGCCGTTTGAACAGGAAGCTGGCCGGGGAGGAGGAGTGGATCAGAAAGGGGATTAAGGCAAGGCGAACGAGGAATGAGGGCAGGGTTCGCGCCCTCATGAAGTTGCGGGCGGAGCAGCAGGCCTGGCGCAGGCAGGCGGGCGCCGCCCGGATACAGATCCGGGAGGCCGGGCGCACGGGAAAACTCGTCATCGAGACGGTGGGGATCACCCATGGCTTCGGCCCAAACACCTGCATCAGAAACTTTTCCACAAAAATCATTCGGGGGGACCGCGTCGGCATTCTCGGACCCAACGGCATCGGTAAGTCTACCCTGCTCAGGATCCTGCTTGGGGATATGCAACCGAACGCCGGTCGTGTCAGGACCGGGACGCGGCTCCAGGTGGCCTATTTTGATCAGCTCCGTGAGCAATTGGACCCGAACAAGACCGTAGAGGAAAATGTCGCCGACGGGAAGAAGATGATCCCAATCAAGGGTGGACAGCGGCATGTGGTCGGGTATCTGAAGGACTTCCTCTTTGCGCCGGACCGGGCCAGAACCCCTGTGCGCATCCTGTCCGGCGGAGAGAAAAACCGGTTGCTCCTGGCTCGGCTCTTTGCACGTCCCTCCAACTTGCTGGTGCTGGACGAGCCCACGAATGATCTGGATGTGGAAACCCTGGAGCTTCTCGAGGAGCGGCTGCTGGATTATTCCGGCACCATCCTTCTCGTGAGCCATGACCGCGAGTTCCTCAACAACGTGGTGACCAGCACATTGGTGTTTGAGGAGGGGGGTGTTGTCACGGAATATGCGGGAGGGTATGACGACTGGCTCAGTCAGCGGCCCAGGCCGGCCGATCCAAGGGAGTCCGCCGGCGAACGCACAACCGCAAAACCCAAACCCGAAAAAAAACGGGCAAGAAAGGACGGACCCAGAAAGCTCACCTTCAAAGAGGGAAAGGAGCTGGAGATCCTTCCGCTGCGTATCGAAAGCCTTGAGCAGGAGCAGAAAGGCCTCTATGAAACCATGGCGGATCCGGCGTTCTACCGGGAGGCGGGGGAGAGGATCAGCCGGGCTCGGGCCAGGATAGAGGAACTGGGGAAGGAATTGGAAGAGGCGTACGCGAGGTGGGAAGAACTGGAGAGCGTCAAAGAGGCAAACCCGTAAACAGAGTGAAACGCCGGCAGTGAAATGCTTCGGAGAACAGGCAAATCATGACCCTTGACAACAAGAAGTTGGCGGTCATTCATATCGTCAAAAAGGAGCTGGGTCTTACCGATCAGGAGTATCGTGATCAATTGGAGGCTATTACAGGTGTCCGGTCCGCAAAATGCCTCGACGAACGCGGGTTTCGCAAGCTCATGGGATATTTTGCAAGGAGCAAGTTCTACAGAATTAGTCAGGACGGCATTACTTTCAGGCAAAAGATGTACATCAAGAGCCTTCAAGATCAGCTCCGCTGGAGAGAACCTCACTTCGTGAATTTCCTGAAAAAGTATTACAAAAAATCCGGCATCCACACCTTCACTAAGAAAGAGGCCGCCAATCTTATTGAATCCCTGAAAAAAGTCCTGGAACACGAAAAAAAGGAAAAGGAAGGGAAGTAGAAAAAGCGAGAACAGCAGGGAGGTTAGCCATGAGAAGATATCCCTTTCAAATCATCTTGCCGGCCTTGCTGCTCCTTGTCCTCTCGCCAGCTCAATCCTTTTCCTGGTTTGACGAAACCCACATTGCCATCGTGAAAGTTACCGGATACCCCAAATGGTTCAATAGTTGCGGGGCGGATATGATCAAGGTCAAGGCACCGCAGATCGAGCGGGGGAATCACTACGTCAATAATCGTCCCGGAACGGTGGTGACCCCGGAGATGGTTCTGGAACAGGTTTCCAGATACAATCAGACCGACGAAAACGGCCACCTCTATGGAGCTGTCATCGTCTCCCTCAGGAACTACATCCAGCAACGGAAAGAGGGGAAGTACGGAGAATATCACCTGGCATTTTGCTCCCATTACATTGGTGATCTGTCCATGCCTCTTCACAATACCCGTTATGATGATTTCAACAAGGCGCACCATGCTCAAATAGACGGCATCATAAACGACGAGGTGCTTGACAACCTGGCCAAGATCAGGATCTATCCGATCACTATCCATTCCGAAGCAGATCTCGCAAGGGAGATCGCCAGGATTGCGAACCTCTCGCTCATATTGGGATACCGGCTGGAACGAGAAAACAGGCTCTTGACGAAGGAAGAAGCATACAGGCAGATCAGTCACAGCGCTTCACTGTTTAAGTCGATTTTGGGGTATTGCGGGTATACGCCCAGGCCTTGAAAACTGCACCCTTCAATCGGCAAGTTTCAAGACCTGGCCCCTCTTTCTATTTTCAGCCTCTCCTGGAAAGAGATAAAGATTATTACTAAAATGTCGATATCCTTGATTGAATCGAAAGAGGTCCATCTCTGGACTTTTTACTTGCGGAAGCCGGGAAAAACTATCTTTTGTTTTTTAAGAACAAACTGCCCCGGCCAGCCGGAATGATGCCTAAAGGAGGAATGGGTCCGTCCCCGTGAAA
>CAYUCJ010000396.1:0-3184 GCA_964443285.1 uncultured Desulfobacteraceae bacterium
ATCTTCAGTTCGTTTTTCCCTTCCGCTGAAACTGAGAAGGAAATGAAGAGCAAAAACACCGTCACTGTTATCAAAATTTTCCCAATCGTTGCTCCCGTTTTCATCTTTGCCTCCTATTAACAAGATTTATAAAATATGCCCTGCTCAGTAAAACAGGGAACCGCACGACTCCTACGAGCCGAATGAACGCTCTTTCCTTTGTACCCGTTTTCTGTCCGCCGGAGACATCGTCCCGTCCGCCTGTCGCCAGGAATATACCGGCGGAAGCTCGGCCACTTCGGACTCCGATACCACATCCAGAAATACAGGCCCATCATGACTGAACCCGACGTCCAGGGCGTTCTCAAGTTCATCGGGAGTATTGATGTGATAGCTTTTTATCCCGAAGGCCCTTGCCACCACCGACATATCGCCACGACTGAAATCGACCGACATAAAGCGCCCTCCTGAGTGAATAGTTTGAAGGGCCTTTATCCAACCGAAAGTACCGTTGTTGAAGTGTATCAGGACTGCCGGGACGTTCAGCCGGGCGAGAGTTTCAAGTTCGCCGGCTGACATACCCAGAGATCCATCTCCAAACATCCCGACTATCTTTGCGCCCGGTCTGGCCAACCACGCCCCCGCAGCCGCCGGGATTGCATATCCCAGACCACCATACGCCCGTGGAATGATGAATCTTGAACCATGGCCGTGCATCCTTAAATAGCGGGTGATATAGGGGGTCGGAGTCCCAGCATCAGCAATAACCACAGTTGAATCCGGCAGCCGCCGGTTGACGGCATGAATCACCCGCTGGGGTTTGATAGGAACCGCCCCGGATTCCAACCGATCCAAGGACTCTGCCCAAAATGAATCACGTCCCCTGTTAAGTTCCAGAACCCACTCCGATGCTTGACGGTGGGCCACAGTATCGATAAACAGGGTATGAAGATCCTCCAGAACCAGTTTTGCATCACCGGCAATGCTTAGAAAATTATAGTAGTTATTGCCTAGCATGCTGGGATCAATGTCGATCTGTAATATCTTCAGGCCTGGGCGGGCAGCAGGTTTGGTCCACTTTATGGTGGAGACCGACCCCATTTTGCAGCCCACATAGAGCAGGACGTCTCCTTCATCAATAGCCTTATGCGCATGAGGATGGTAGCCGTTATCGCCAATTACACCAAGGGCAAGGGGATGGTTGTCGGGCATGATCCCCTGTCCGGGTATAGTGGTGACTACGGGGATAGACAGGCGTTCTGCAACTTTCATGATCAGGTCGCCAGCCCCTGAGTGAACCGCCCCCCCGCCAGTAATCATTACCGGCCGCCTGGCCTCTGACAGAATTTCACCCAGGCACTTGATGCTGTCAGGGTCAGATCGAGTACGGTAGGCCGGATAAAAACGACATTCCTTTTCGCAATAGATGGCCTCCTTGCCGTCTTTAAGCCGTCCTTTCATGACTTCTGAAGGAAACGCCAAATGAACAGACCCGGGTCTACCGGTGGTGGCAATGCGGAAAGCCCTTCTGAGTGTGTCAGGAATTTTCTCTGTTTGTTTAAGAAAGCTTGACCATTTGGTCACAGGCTCAAAGAGTTTGTGGTGGTCCAGTTCAGTGATGGTACCTTTGCCTTCGCCTGCGAGGGATATGCCGGACGTAAGAAGAATAACAGGTATGGAGGAGGCATTGGCTTCGGCTATGCCCGGCAGTGAATACAATGCACCAGCGCCGCTTGGGCACTCACATACGCCGGGCTTATGAGACAAACGGGCATAGGCATCGGCCATGAACACGGCCGATCGCTCATCTCTTGCCAAAATATGCCGGATACGCGCAGACTCATGATAAAGGGCATCGTACAGCGGCAGACTCGTATCTCCGGGTACTCCGAAAATTACCTCCACATCGTAGGCAAGTAAGATCTGTACGACCGCTTCTGCCCCTGTCATGTTCAGGCCTCCCAATCGTTAACTGAATCCGGTGAGATCAGGAAAGGGATAGATGATATGAGTAAAGATAACGCCAAAAAGAGTCTAAATATCAATTCCCTCCGAGTCCTTTAACCGGCTCTGCAGTCCCTCCATGGCATTATTCCGGATGTTACGGACGTGATCGCGCATGGCCTCACTCGCCGGCTGTATTTCCCTTGCGATCACATAATCGGAAATCTTCTGGTGCCCAATAGCAGCGGTTTCCAGGGGGCGGGCAAAGATCAATTCCTGCCCGAAACGCAAATAGAGAAAATCAAGCAGGTAACGGAGTATCCAGATGGAAATGGTCTGGCATGAAATGGTTGCCAGGGTCATGTGGAAATTCATATCTTTTGCCAGGCGCAGCTTGAGGAAGTTATTTTGGCTGGCCTTTAGGTATCCGTCCAGGGCAGTTCTTATTCGTTGTTCACCATCATCATCAAGATGTGCAATGATATGAGGGATCAGGGATACCTCCAGTAGCTCGCGTAGTCTGAAGGCCTCGTCGATCTCCTCCGGAGATATATGTTTGATAAAAAAACCGCGATTGGGCACATGCTGAACAAGTTCCATCAAATCCATCTGTTTAAGAGCCTGCACTACAGGAGTGAGACTCATCCCCAAGCGTTCAGCCATGGCTCTATAGTCCACCTTCTGGCCCGGGTGGAGTTCATCCATGAAAATCATGCGTCTGACGTCCTGATATGCCTCCCGGGTCAAATTGTTATGCCCGGTCTGCCTATCAGCGCTGGATTCGTCCTTCTTCGGAAGCATAATTCTCCCTCTTGAAATGCCGCTCATGGAATGGATTATCTATCAAAAGTGCAACTGTATTCAATTCTGAATTCAGTTTTTAATATATTATGTAACACACTTTGTCAAGAGTTCTTTGTTCTTAATGCTCCTGGCAAACTAACATATTGGAATAACAATCAATTTAATGGAAATAACCGCTCATCTGGAAGTCGCTGTATTTTCCGCTTTGATGAGAAGGTATCTGGTTGATTTGCCGGCAAGCGGCGAATTGAACATCCCGGAAGGAATTCCGGTGGGAGCTGTATTGAAACAGCTCAGGGTCCCACCGGAATCCGAAAAAGGTTGTGCTGGTAAATGGACGCCACCGGTCTTAAGAGTACCCTCTTCGGCAGGGTGATGTCCTCATTTTTTTCCAGCCCTCGGAGGGGGTTAGCCCGAAACGAGCTTTCTGACCAGTTCCACGCCACCGGGAGCGTCG
>CAYUCJ010000397.1:0-3183 GCA_964443285.1 uncultured Desulfobacteraceae bacterium
AACGCGATCCTTAGAGTTTCCCAGCAGCTTGGAGGACCACAACATGTCCATAGGTGATAAGATCAGATCCGGCGAATTTGTTGTCCTGGGAGAATTTGAACCGCCGAAGGGGGCTGATTTCTCCACCCTCCTGAGTAGGGCCAACCTGGTGAAAGGCCGTGTGGACGGGCTGGTCATCCCTGAAATGGCCAATGCCGTGATGAAGGCCAGCTCTCTGGGAGGCTGCTGTTTTCTTCAGTCACACGGATTTGAAACCGTTCTGCAGGTTTCAAGCCGTGACCGGAACAGACTCGCCCTTCAGGCAGACCTCCTCGCCGCCGCCGGGATGGGGATTTCAACCATTATAGCCGTTCCCGGCGAAGAGATACGCTACGGGGACCACCACCAGGCCCGGGCCGTTTATGACCTCGATCTGATCGGTCTTCTGGACTGCGTCCAACAGCTTCAGAACGGCAAGGATATGGCCGGGATCGATCTGCAGGGCACCCCCCGGTTTGTTGTTGGAACCAGCTTCAATGCAGGAGCCAGGGGAGGTGCGATGGGCGTTGAATTGGACGAACTGAAAAAGAAAATCGACAAAGGAGTCAGGTTCGCGGTAACCACTCCCGTTTTCGATCTGGATGGATTTCAGCAGACCCTCCGGCGGCTCGAATCGGCCGGTACATCCGTCATTCCGACGGTTCTGCTCCTGAAATCGGCAGGCATGGCGCGTTACATTGACAGGAATATCGGCCATATCTCCATTCCTCCTGAGACGATCCAGTCCATACAGAAGGCTCCCGACAAGATTCGCAGGTGTGTCCAGATTGCCGGCGAGACATTGAAGCAATTGAAGCAGATGGGTGTGACGGGTGTCTCCGTCTCGACCCTCGGATGGGAGGACAAACTTCCACAAATTCTGGACGAAGCGAGGGTATGATGACTTCACAAAAAGTCATCAACGCGCCCATGGACGGGCGCGCAAATCAATGGGGTGCATAGCAACCCATTGATTTGCAAGGAAGCCGAAAATCACACTTTTCGGATTCCGTGAGTAAAAAGACCAAGGACGGACTTTTACGATTCCATCAAAACTTAGGAAAGGGAATTCGAATCATGCCTCAAAAAACAAATGATCAATTGTCCGGATCCGTGATGGTTGTAGGCGGTGGTATCGCCGGGATGCAATCCGCCCTGGATCTTGCCGACTCCGGCTACTACGTGTACCTGGTAGAGAAATCGTCAGCCATTGGAGGGCTCATGTCACAGCTTGACAAGACGTTCCCTACCAATGACTGCGCCATGTGAGTGATCTCGCCCAAACTGGTCGAGGTCGGCCGGCATCTGAATATCGAGCTCCTAACCAATACAGAGCTCCTTGATCTGCAGGGAAAGTCGGGAGACTTCAGGGCACGTGTTGTCCAGCAGCCCCGCTACGTGGATCTCAGCAAATGTACAAGTTGCGGGGAGTGTGCCAAGGTTTGTCCCATCGAACTGGACGATGAGTATAACGAGAGCCTTTCATCCAGACGGGCCGCATACAAACGTTACCCACAGGCCATTCCCGGAGCCTTTGCCATCTCCAAGAGGGGAACGGCGCCCTGCAAGGCCACCTGCCCTGCACACGTCAGTATCCAGGGTTACATCGCGCTCATAAGGGAAGGAAAATACCGGGAAGGCCTCGAACTCTTCAAGGAAGCCCATCCCTTTCCATCCGTGTGCGGCCGGGTCTGCCACCACCCCTGCGAAGAAATCTGTACCCGAAGTGACGTTGAGGAACCCCTGGCCATACAGTACCTGCACCGGTTTCTGGGTGACCTGGACCTTTCAAGCGATGAGCCCTATACCCCCGAGGCGGAAGCCGAACGAACGGAAAAAGTAGCGGTCATCGGCGCAGGACCCGCAGGTCTTGCCGCAGCCTATTTCCTCAGCTGGAAGGGTTACCAAGTCACCGTATTTGAAAAACTCCCCGTTGCAGGAGGGATGATGGCAGTGGGCATCCCGGCCTACCGGTTGCCCAGGGACATCCTGGCCAAGGAAATAAAAACTATCGAAGACATGGGCGTGGAGATACGAACGGGTGTCACCTTTGGAAAGGACATCACCCACTCCGGGCTCATGGAAGACGGATATCAGGCGGTTTTTCTCGCCACGGGCCTCCATCTGAGCAGAGGCCTGGGTGTGGAGGGAGAAGATCTGCCCGGCGTGCTCAAGGGGGTGGACTTTCTGCGACATTCGGCCCTGGGGGAATCGGTTTCAGTGGGTAAGAAGGTCATTGTGATCGGGGGAGGCAATGTGGCCGTCGACGTGGCCCTGACCGCCAAGCGCAAGGGTGCTGAAGACGTCACGCTTGTATGCCTTGAAAAACGTGATGAAATGCCCGCCTGGGATTACGAAATCGAAGATGCACTTGAGGAAGGCGTCCGAATCGTAAACAGCCTGGGACCCAGAAAATTCCTGGACAGCGAAGGCCGCCTGACCGGTATTGAGTTCAAGCGTTGTACCGCCGTGTTTGATGAAAGCGGCGCCTTCAGACCCCAATACGACGAAGACGATCTTACCCCCATGGAGGCCGATACCGTGATTGTGGCCATCGGACAGGCCGCCGATCTTTCCTTTTCTGAAACCGAAAACGTGGCCGTCACCCCGAGGGGGGGATTTGAGGCGGACCCCCTCACCCTCGAGACACCTGTCTCAGGCGTGTTTGTCGGGGGAGACGTCCTCTATGGGCCAAAGAGTGTGGTCGAGGCGGTCGCCTGCGGAAAAGAGGCGTCCATCAGCATCGACCGGTACATCAACGGACTTGATCTGCGCGCGGGAAGAGAGAAGGATTGGCCTTACGAGAAACCGTCCACAGAGGTCGAACCGCACAGGCCCAGGGCCACCATGAGGACGCTGCCCGTCGAAGAACGCAACGGGAATTTCCAGGAGATCGCCCTGGGTTTCAGTGAGGATGAAACTGTGAAAGAAGCGGGTCGGTGTCTCAAGTGCGGCATCTGCTCTGAATGCTACCAGTGTGTCAAGGCGTGTCTTGCCGGGGCGGTGGAGCATGAACAGAAGCCATTGCAACGAGACATACGGGTGGGTTCCCTGGTCCTGTGCCCCGGGGCCGATCCATTCGATCCTTCACCTTACGGCGCCCTCTATCCCCATCAGGATCACCCCAACGTCCTCACGAGCCTGGAATTTGAACGAATCCTGAGC